>JAYPJO010000186.1:0-1147 GCA_038128465.1 Gammaproteobacteria bacterium | reverse complement strand
GTCTGCATTGTCAGGACCTGTTCCCGGCTGTCTGCCCAGGGCGCGAATGATAACTTCGAAGGGCATTTCATGCAGAGGGTCCAGGTTATTCATGTTCAGGCCAAGCCGGGAAAGCAGCAGGTCCCTGTTATGAACGGCTTCTTCTATTTCCAGTGCAGTCACAGCAGTTTCGATAATCGTTGCCATGATAATTGCTTTGTGGAAAAGGCCACGCGCCTCAGGCATGCCATGCAGGATGCTGGTTTTGCCGCCACCGCCCGATTGTCCACCGATAGTGACGTTTCCGGGATCGCCTCCAAAGTTTTCAATATTTCTATTGACCCACTGCAAGGCAAGCAGAATATCCTGCATGCCCATATTGGACGAAGCCTGATACCTATCATCCGGCGCATCAGCAAGATACATAAACCCCAGTGCATTCAGACGGTGCGTAACGGTAACAACGACCATGTCGTGGTACCGGGCCAGTTGTTCGCCATCAAAAAATGGCGTATTACCGGAGCCGGTCCTGAAACCACCACCATGGAACCAGACCAGAACGGGCTTTGGAGTATCCGGATTTACATCCGAAGTCCAGACATTCAATTTGAGATTATCTTCACCCATGGCGCCAGTACCGGTCAGGATGTCACCGATTTCCGGAATCATTGGCCGAAAAGGCTGGGGCGAACGTGTTCCAAAAACAGTCGTCTGGCGTATGCCGCTCCATGGCGCAGGCTCTTGTGGCGGCATAAAACGGTTTGCACCAAAGGTCGGCGCTCCATAAGGAACGCCGCGGAAGACTTCAACAGAGTTATTTCGAAAACCCTGTATTCGTCCGGAAGTCGTATTCACAATGCTGCCTGGTCCATTACCTTGAGCATTTGACTGGTTCCAGGCCCAGGGAGCAGCAAGAGTGGTTAACAGGGGAAGCTGGCCGAGATGAAAAAATTTGCGACGTTTCATGATTAATACATATTCCTTCTTATTATTGTTATCTGATTATAGTTATCTGCCAGGGCAGAATTGACTAATCCGGACGTGCATGCTGAGCAGTGATTTTTACTCTATCAAAATAATAGTTTATCTTACAAACCATCAAGAGAGGAGGTGGTTCTTTAGTTAGAATTTATTCATATGCATTTATAAGGGGAAAGCTACTTTAAAT
>JAYPJO010000185.1:0-4034 GCA_038128465.1 Gammaproteobacteria bacterium | reverse complement strand
AATCAGGAATAGTCTGCACCACCATCTCATCCAGGTTATAGACATAATCAGCGACAACCCTGCCTGCACGTCTATCCGCAGTTAATTCGACATCTATTATTTCACTATCCTTAACTTTAAGACGCACACTGAAATATCCTGGTCTTCCACTAAATAGTTCCACGCCTACACGGGACAGAACATTACTGCTGTGGCTATCAGTAAAAGTAATTCGGGATCTGAGAGACTTTACGCTATTCCATGCAGAATTGCTCAACATAATCTCAGGACCATTTTCACGGACTTCAGCGCTGCTTGATAAGGGTATGGACTGATAGTCTCGCTCCAGCATGGCGCTAATGAAATTATCCATATGGCCTGTCAGGCAGGCTTCATCACAGGACTGAGCGCTGACCGTAGAACAGATGCTGATACCCAGTGACAGAGCAAGAAAAACAACTTTACTGCTTATTTTTTTCATGGCAAATCTAAATCAGGGATTGAATTCAGCATGATAAAGGCTATCCAACCGGATTGCACAGCGCAATTATAAAACTTACAGGCGCAGGATCGTCTGCACATAATAGTAGTGGCTGTCGCCCTTGCCGACAAGATTCATGAAATCACCGGCATTGAGCCAGGTGTAACCACCCTCAAGGGTCAGTTTGCCATCCCAGACATTCCAGCGCACCCGGGTTTCCAGTTGTGTGCCTACATAGTCTTCACCGAGACTACCGGGGTGACGATAACGGGTGGTTTTCCAGCCCTGCGCTTCGGCTGCCAGCGAATAACGCTGCAATTTTACATAGGCGTCAATATTCTCCCGGGGGTCCAGGTTAAGCAGCAACCCGGGCGTATCAATATTGTTACGTACAAAAGCACGGTAGGTGCCAGTAGGGCCATAATCCGGTCGCGGCACACCATACAGTGAATCAAAACTGTTGTTGTCGTTATCCAGAGGATTTTTATCCCCGCTGGCGTAGATATAGATGAAACTTAGCCGCGGTCGCCAGACGGCATCAAAGCTATAGCCAAGCTCCAGGTGGGTAAACCTTGCCTGATGATTTCTTTGTGGAGAAAGCGCATCACGGGCAGGGGCATCGCCAAGCTGAATCAGGTTATCAAATTCATAGTGCCAGCGTGAAAGTCGCGGGCTACGATAAAATCGTATACCGGGGGTAAGAATCTTCAGTCTCTGGTTGGCTGGCTGATCACGGTTTTCATCGAGTCCATATAAATAGCCCTCAAACATATCCGGCAGGTTTGGTAGCCTGGTGGTAAAGAAGGCTCCCCAGAAAATCTGGTTCCCGGGATCTCCGGAATATCGCCTTACTGTCGGCAGCGAATAAAACAGTTCGATGCTGGTGTCCTGCCATCCCACCCCGGTATGAATACCGGAGAATGCGTTGATGGTATTCCGATACCTGTTGCGAGCTGCCAGGCGCCTGGCTCCCTGGTCCATGGTAAAGCGGCCAATTTTGAAGAAGCCCTCATCGTCCTCTCTGAACACACCGCGCAGAGGCACTGTCATATTAAGCTGCAGTATGTCCAGGGGATTGGTAATACCTCCATCAAGAGGCGTACCGCTGTCGCCAAAGTAGGTACGCATGTCCGCCAGTTCGGCTGTCAGGGAAAACCGCTCGAATGCTGCTTCAACTTTTAACAGGTGTCGCCATTCCAGGGTCTGGTCACTGCCATCAAGACCGGCGCGAAACTGTCCTTCCAGAGCCTGCATCCTGGTTTGTTGTTCGAATTCAAAGGTTAGCCAGTCTGTCGAATCTGAATCAGATTGTGCCTGTGCCCCGGAAGCGAAAACAGCAAGCAGAAAACCGATAAATTTAAAAATCCTGAAAGTTCGGCGGAAATCTGTGGGAATGAATTGCATAAGTAATGGCTATTATGTTTTGCGATTTACCAGTTGAGTATCAGTAACGGAAAGTATAGGTAAATTTCAAAGACAGGTCAGTTGCGGTCGCAGAGAAACTGTTGTCCTTATCAAGATCCTGGGCACCATAATTAAATACCAAAAATCCCTGTTGACCCTGTGCCGGATTCCAGCTCAGCCGGCTATTCAGGCCCATATTTTCCGACACATTGTCGTACTGCAGGAAATTGGACCAGGACCAGGTTGAATTAAATGCAAAATTTCCCTGCACGCTGAGTAAGCGAACCTTGAAATCGCCCCCAGGGAGCTCGATTGAGTTCTCACTGAAACTCAAACCAAATTCCATTTGCCGGTTTGGTCGCCAGGTGGTATTGAAACCAGTCTGAAGGCGATTACCGTTATAGTATTCTCCAACCTGTAAATTCAGCGTCGTTGACAGTTTGCGCTGCCCGGCGGTGTTGGGAAAAACATACCACTGGTAAAACTCGTATTCACCTGCCGGAATGACAACAGAACGACTGCCATCAGATGCCCTGAAAATGGTGAAGTCATTGAGGAGGACTTCCCGGGTTCTGGTAATCTTGCTGAAGAGCCTGTCGTTTACCTGATTAAAAAGCGCCATACGTACCGACATTTCTTCGGAACTCAATCTGCCTGTATCCAGACGCTCGGCCCGGTAACTATCCATACCAAAATAGGCATTCCGTATCAGGCTGCCGCTATCAAACCAGTGAGTATAGCCACCATCAATGGCTAGATCCTGTATGCCGGTACGATTAACAAAACCAACTGCTGGCCGAAAATTGTCCTCAATCCGACTGTACACAGCTGCGCCACGCCAGCCTATATTATTTGGCGAACTCAGGCTGAAACTGTAAGCCAGGTCATCGCCATTAACACCTTCGGTATCCGTTTTCTGGACCCAGGCTGTACTCTGGATGGTTTTATTGTTGCCCACACGGGAATTACGGTAACGAAAATCTGCGCCAACCAAAGTACTGTCCAGATTTGATTGTGGCGCACCATCCGTGACAATGACACCGACCTGTGATTCAGAAAGTACATTTCTGACGGCACGGCCAACAAATATGTCAGTAGCATCAATACCATTAATTGGGTCATCACCCTGGGAAATCACCAGCGAACCAACATTGAAATTTGCTATGCGCCCGCTGAGTTTGCCACCCACTTCAAGGTCAACCGGCGCGCCACTTGCACTCAATCCGATACGACGGGAAAAAAAGGGTCTGGCATTTTGCTGGTCAGCACCCTGCAAAGATGAATTGCCGGAGCCGTTGGTGCCACTAAATCCATAGGAGCCAATCTGGCCAAATTCAAAAATATCGGAATCACGCAGGAAGAAATCACGGCGTTCGGGAAAGAATAATGAAAAACGAGTCAGGTTGACCTGGCGGTTATCGACATCGGCCGCTGAAAAATCGGTATTGACGGTCAACGAGGCATTCAGTGAGGGTGTCAGTTTGTAAAACATGTCCAGCGTTGGCTCAAAATCTTCTTCAACGCCAGGTCTTGGAATTGTGATAAAGCGTTTTTCGCGGCGCAGGGTAAATCCAGGCACAATGTCCAGGCCAATACCCTGGCGCATGCCCTGCATGCCGGTTACCAGGCCAGCTGCGCCGGGATTGTCCTGGCGGTCACGCGAATACCAGACAACTCGTTCATTATTACGCTGAATAGTCCGCAGAAAATTGATTCCCCACTGGCTATTATCAGGATTAAAAGACAGCGTTTGAAAAGGAATGCGAAATTCGGCGAACCAGCCTTCATCGGTGATAGTGCTTTCCCCCTGCCAGATACCCTGCCAGTTGGATTCTATTTCTGTCGGATTTTTATAGATGCCATCCCACCAAACACCATTGGCATTGATGCCGAAGCGATAGCCACTGCGCTTGTCATTAAAAGTATCAAGCTGAAATACAAACCAGTCATCAGACGTAATGGTACTGTACTGCCTGAGCACCTGGGCTGTGATGTTTTCAGGCTCACTATCAAGCAGACGCGCACCCACATAAACGGCCTCTTCTGTATAGTAGATACGTACTTCTGTGTTCTGGGAAGGTGCGGCATACTCAGTAGGGAATTCCTGGTGAAAATCAGTTATCAGCGTTGCCTGCTGCCACACAGCATCATCGAGTACACCGTCAATAAC
>JAYPJO010000184.1:243-4058 GCA_038128465.1 Gammaproteobacteria bacterium | reverse complement strand
GGGCAATGCTTATACTCATTATTGTGCTGGCACTGGTCTCGAATACAGCGCAATATTTATATAGTGGCAGTATTTATTTTGGTGGAATGTCCGGTGTTGTCTATGGTCTGTTTGCCTACATCTGGATGTGGCAGTTATTTGATCCGGCCAAAGGCTTGGAGCTGCCAGGCAACCTGGTATTTTTCATGTTACTGGCGCTGATTATATTAACTATGATAGGTCTGGAAAGTATTGCTGATACTGCGCATATAGCCGGTTTATTATGCGGCGTTGTTTATGGGGCCGTGGTGGCAACAATCAGTAGAATACAACGGGCAGTTGTCAAAAATTAACTTTCAGAAAGCTATCCTGTTTGTCGGGAAATTACCATGGATCAAGCTACGCAAAATTTTAAAGATTTACTCGATACGATAACGCCGAAAATACATAGCAAATTAAAGCAGGCTATTGAGCTGGGACGTTGGGATAACGGGGAACGCCTGAGTAAAGAGCAGATTGAACTATGTATGCAGGCAGTTATAGCCTACGACGAAAAACACTTAAGTGCAGAAGAAAAAATTGGCTATATTGACCGCAGCAGGGCCGCCCAAAAAAATGGTGAACATTAATGACTGTTAAAGCCGCCGGCAATATGCGAAAAATGCTGGTGCGACTGAATCAGCCTGTTTCCTATTTTCTGCCACTTGGAGATGAAGCAGTTCCCCTGAACGGACTTATCGGAAAAAAAGTCTCAATGACATTTTCCGGCAATATTAACTGTGTGCATTGTGGACGGTCCACCAATAAAAGTTTTAATCAGGGCTATTGTTATCCCTGTTTTCAAAAATTGGCCCAATGCGATAGCTGTATTGTCTCACCGGAAAAGTGTCACTATGACAGCGGTACCTGCCGCGAGCCTTTATGGGCCGACGAGTTCTGTATGCAGGACCATATTGTTTATCTGGCCAATTCCTCAGGTATAAAAGTAGGGATAACTCGGGCATCCCAGATTCCCACGCGCTGGATAGACCAGGGGGCAGTTGAGGCCTTGCCGGTATTCAGAGTCAGGAGTCGCCAGCAGTCGGGTTTTCTGGAACTACTATTCAAGCAACATATCAGTGATAAAACCAACTGGCGAGCGATGCTAAAGGGTGAAAATGGCAATATCGATCTGGAGCAGCAACGGGATAAATTATTGCAGGAGTGTGCGGAAGATATACAGGATTTGCAGAACCGTTTTGGTATCCATGCCATCAGTATTCTCAACGGAATGAATACAGTCTTGATAGATTATCCGGTGACAACGTATCCGAGTACCGTAACATCCCTGAGTTTCGATAAAGAAAAAGATATCTCAGGTACTCTCCAGGGCATAAAAGGGCAGTATCTGATATTGGATAGTGGGGTACTGAATATCAGAAAATTTGGCGGTTATGACATTTCCATCCGTGTATAAAACAGCCTGATTATATTTCTAAAAGAACGGTAAGCAAAAAGCATGAAAGAAGCACAAGCCAAGAATATTTATTTGAAAGATTACACTGTTCCAGATTTTCTGATTGACAGTATAGAACTAGATGTCAGTCTGTATGAGCAAGAAACTTTTGTGACCTCCCGCTTGGGTGTTCGACGCAACCCAGCTTCTACTGATCAGCAGGCTGCACTTAAACTTCATGGTAAGGAATTGAACCTACTTGAGCTGGCCATAGATGGCCAGAACTTGCCGGATAGTGCTTATGAGACGGACAGCGATGGGCTTTGTATTGCCAATGTTGGTGATGCGTTTGTACTGCTTAGTAAGGTCAGTATCAAACCGCAGGAAAATACCAGTCTTGAAGGTCTGTACAAATCCAGCAATAAATTTTGTACTCAATGCGAAGCGGAAGGTTTTCGCAAGATTACATATTTTCTGGATCGTCCTGATGTGCTGGCGAGTTTTACCACCCGTATCGAAGCCGATAAAAGCCTGTATCCGGTATTACTGTCAAACGGAAATAAAACTGATTCTGGTGACTGCGCAGAACCTGACAAACAAGGGCGTCACTGGGTACGCTGGCATGATCCTTTTTTGAAGCCATCTTATCTGTTTGCATTGGTTGCCGGAAATCTGGTTTCTGTGGATGACAGTTTTACAACTGCTTCGGGAAAGGAAGTCACTCTGCAGGTTTTTGTTGAAGAAAAGGATCTGGATAAATGCGATTTTGCAATCAGATCGCTGAAAAAAGCCATGCGTTGGGATGAAGAAGTTTATGGTCGTGAATATGATTTGGATATTTTCATGATAGTCGCAGTTGATGATTTTAATATGGGGGCCATGGAGAACAAAGGTTTGAATATTTTTAATTCTTCCTGTGTGCTGGCGAAACCGGAAACATCAACTGATTTTTCCTTTCAACGTATTGAAGCCATCGTGGCGCATGAATATTTTCATAACTGGTCAGGCAATCGCGTCACCTGCCGTGACTGGTTCCAGTTAAGTTTGAAAGAAGGTTTTACAGTCTACCGGGATTCTGAATTTTCTGCTGATATGGGTTCGCGGGCAGTCAAACGTATTGATGATGTCAATTTTTTACGTACGGTACAGTTTGCAGAAGATGCCGGCCCAATGGCGCATTCGGTACGGCCCGAATCCTATATGGAAATTTCAAATTTCTACACAGTCACCATTTATGAAAAAGGCGCAGAAGTTGTACGAATGATTGCCAATCTGCTTGGGCCAGAAGTATTCAGACAGGGAACGGATCGTTACTTTGAAAAATATGATGGCATGGCGGTCACCACTGAAGATTTTGTGGCTTGCATGGAAGAGGTCAGTGATCTTGATCTTACTCAGTTCAGGCGCTGGTATACCCAGGCAGGCACGCCAGAAATCAGTATTACTGACAGCTACGATGAATCTAAACAGGAGTATACCCTGCAAGTTGAACAACGCTGTCCTGTTACCCCTGGGCAGAAAAACAAGCAGAATTTTTATATCCCTTTTGCCGTGGCTTTATTTAATCAGCAGGGAGAGTCTGTGGAAAACAGGGTGCTGACAATTTCAGAACAGCAACAAGATTTTGTATTTGCTGATTTACCGGAAAAGCCGGTTCCTTCATTACTGAGAAGTTTTTCAGCACCGGTGAAAATGCAGTTTGATTATACCCGTGATCAATTGATGTTTTTGATTGCACATGACGACGATGGATTTGTACGTTGGGAAGCTGCCCAACGCTTATGTCTGCAAATAATTGATGAGCTGCTGGATCAGCGTATTAACAAACAGGAGCTGCTTGTTGATCAGCGCCTGGTGCAGGCTATGGAAAGCATCCTTGACAAAGCGCTGGAAAGCATCGATCAGCACACTGAACAATCAGAACCTGTTGATCTGGCTATTCTGGCACGCTTACTGGTGTTGCCAAGCGAGGCTTATATTGGTGAGTTGGCAAATGAAATTGATATTGATGGTATCCATGAAGTTCGCGAGTTTATACGCCAGCATCTTGCCAGCCAGTTGGAAGAAAAACTACTTGCTGTCTACCACGCCCTAAATACGGATGCGCCTTATCAAGTGGAAGCTCATGATATCGGCCAGCGTGCTCTGAAAAATACGGTATTGGCTTATCTGGCCTTACTGGATGATGAAAAAATCAAACTTTGTTTTGATCAGTATCAGCTTGCTACAAATATGACTGATCAGAGTGCAGCATTACGTACCCTGATAGCAATGGATAGCAGCAAAAGTGAACTGGCGCTGAAGCTTAGAACGCAGGCAATAAATGAATTTTATGAAAGCTGGAAAAATGAAACTCTGGTAGTCGAACAGTGGTTAAGTATGCAGGCAGGGGTTGGGATAA
>JAYPJO010000184.1:0-221 GCA_038128465.1 Gammaproteobacteria bacterium | reverse complement strand
GTGCGTTCAGTTATTGCTGTTTTCTGTAATCAGAATCTGGTGGGATTTCATCATGAATCGGGTTCCGGATATGAATTCCTGGCTGATAAGGTGATTACCCTCAATAGTATAAACCCGCAAATTGCATCAAGATTACTAACTCCCCTGACACACTGGAAGAAACAGCAGCCTCACAGACAAACATTAATGAAAGCACAATTGCAACGTGTGCTGGATGTCGA
>JAYPJO010000183.1:0-4061 GCA_038128465.1 Gammaproteobacteria bacterium | reverse complement strand
GTCTGGCATGATTAAACAGCAGGCTGCTTACCTGGATAATAGTTAGCAGCTAATTGAGACAATCAGGAACCAGATTAATACACTTAATAATAGTGTCGCTGGCCTGAATAATTTAAATATCAGTCAGCAATTAAGCAGTATCAGCGCTGACCTGGATACACTCAAATCATCAATGGCACTGGAGGATTCCGGTCTGGCCGACCGTGTCAATATTAACGAACAGGACATTGAATCAATTAATTTATATCGATTGAGCCTGAATCAGACCATTAACGCGATTCAACAAAGTCTTAATGAGCTTGAAGAGCGTGTAGCCACAATGAATTCCAGACCGACAGCCTTCCAGTAGTGTATTAACCTCCATCCCTGCAAGCCAAGCAACTACATTGATTTGAGTCAGTAGCCTGCAGCTCCATAAAAATGAATAACAAGCCTTTTAACCAGACCTGTGAAAATAATAAAAACCCAATACTGGAAGTTATTTCAAAATATTTTAAAGACGGTGATCGAATACTTGAGATAGGCAGTGGTACGGCCCAGCATGCTGTTTATTTTTGTCGACAACTACCTGAACTTAATTGGACTCCCTGCGAGATAGCTGAAAATATGGATACACTGGCTGCAGGTCTGGCCGGTGAAGCTTTGCCCAATCTCATGCCCGCCCAGATTCTGGATGTGCGACAAGCAGATTGGCCAGGAGAGAACATGGATGGCATTTTCAATGCCAATTGTTTACATATAATGCCAGCAGCCTTTAATGTGGATTTTTTTCGTGGAGCGGGTGAGGTGTTAAAGATCGGAGCTTACCTATGTGTCTATGGTCCGTTCAGGTATCATGGCGAATTTACGACTGACAGTAATGCACGTTTTGATGAATGGTTAAAGAGACGTGATCCTCTGAATGGTATCAGAGATTTTGAAACCCTTAATCAGCTGGCCGGGGATAATGGTTTTGAACTTATTGCTGACCATGCAATGCCGGCCAATAATCAGTGCCTGGTCTGGAAAAAAACAGCTGACACATAAAGCTGGAACTGCAATTGGAACGCATTAGAAATATGAATAATAAACTGCCCAATAAGCTAATCCTCGGCATGCTTTTTATATTTTGCTGGCCGCTGTCTGGTTTAGCACAAAATAATGAAGCCAGTGTTGCTGAAGGTAATGCCGAATTTACGCGTAAGTCGGTAGATATCCGCCGAACAACATTGCAGCCCGAAATTGATGGCATTCTAGATGATGAAATATGGCAGGAAGCCACCGTTATAACTGACTTTCACCAGGTCAATCCGGTTGACTATGGTGTTCCGACACAGGACAGCACCTTTTATGTCGCATACGATGACAGGTACTTTTATGTTGCGGCACGCCTTTTTGATACCGACCCCGACCAGATCATAGCCCGAACCCTGATTCAGGGTCAGTCCCTGCGTTTTGATGATAATATCCATATCATTCTTGATACCTTCAATAACGGCAGAACCGGCTTCCGTTTTATAACCAATCCAAACGCCATTCGTGATGATGGAGTGTTCGAGAGTCCGACCAGTTATAACATCGACTGGTCAGGAATCTGGTTGGTGGATTCGCAGATTGATGAACAGGGCTGGACGACGGAAATCGCCATTCCTTTTACCACAATGAACTTTGATCCGGACGCAACCACCTGGGGTTTCAATCTGGAGCGTGAAATTGCACGAAGCAATGAGAGGCTTGCCTGGTCTTCCTTTAACCGTGCCATTGATCCGTCTACTAGCGGGCAGGCAGTCGGCATGAACGGTCTGCAACAGGGCCTGGGTCTGGATATCGCGCCTTCCCTTACTGTTGCCAATTCAGCGAATCACATAAACAGTACGACAGATTCACGTTTTGATCCTTCGCTGGATGTATTTTATAAATTCACGCCCAATCTGACCGGTGCTTTAACGCTGAATACTGATTTTTCTGCGACTGAGGTGGATGACCGCCAGGTTAACCTGACGCGATTTTCCCTGTTTTTTCCGGAAAAACGTGATTTCTTTTTACAGGATTCTGAAATTTTCAGCTTTGGAGGTGGCGGCAGTAATAATGGCATCCCGTTTTATTCAAGGCGTATCGGACTGGATTCCAGAACTGGCAGACCAGTAGATATTAATGCCGGGGGTAAACTGGCGGGCAGAGTAGGAAACTTGAGTGTCGGTGCATTGATGGTACAGCAGGAAGACCGAATTGGTGTGGATGATGCGCCACTTTTTGTTGGTCGGGCAACCCAGAACATTCTGCAGGAGTCACGTGTTGGCGTGATTTTTACCCAGGGTAATCCCAATGGTTTGGCTGATAACAGCCTTGCCGGGGTGGATTTCAGGTACCGAAATACCCGCTTTTCAGAAAGCCATACCCTGACAGGTGATGTGTGGTATCAGCAAAGTGATACTGATGGCTTAAGTGGCGATGATAAAGCCTACAGTATGAATCTGGATTTAAGCACAGAGAATACTGGCTTCAGCGGCGAACTGGGATACAGATATATTGGTGCTGAATATAATCCTGCACTGGGTTTTGCCAATCGCCGTGGCATTGAACGACTTGATGCAGAAGTGCAGGGGCGTTATTTCGTCAGCGACAATCCCTTGTTGCGTTACTATTTCGGCAGGGTCAGGTACAACCATACCCGTCGCATTGATAATGGTGAAATGCAGAGTGAGGAACTAGGCACCCGTATTTTCAGTCTGAACAGCCATCAGGCTGACCGTTTGTACCTGGATGTGCAACGTGAACGTGAAGGCCTGATTGCGGATTTTGAGATTAGTCCGGGAATTATAATTCCTGCTGGTAAATACTCATTTGATAGTGCTGAATTTGGACTTGAAAGTTCTGAATTCAGGGAGATTATCCCTAATTTCAGTTACAAGCAGGGTGATTTCTATAATGGTGAACAAAAGGAAATTGGTCTTGGACTGGGTTGGCAACCGGATCCGCACTTTTCGGCAGATTTTTCCTATACCTATACCGATGTGGACTTACCACAGGGAGATTTCATCACCCGCCTGGTCAGGTTGAATGCCACGGTAGCATTCAATTCAAACTGGTCCTGGATCAACCTGTTGCAGTATGACAATCTGTCCTCCTCAATGGGGCTTAACAGTCGCCTGAACTGGAACCCCCAGGCCGGTGAAGACTTTTTCCTGGTTATTAACTATAACTTCGATACCGATGGTGTCTTCAGCGGTGCCAGTGCCCGCGATTCAGAAATTGCCCTGAAATATACCAAAAACTTCAGATTTTAAATTCATCCTAGGACGTAATGGTATAAGAAAGGTGACTTTGAAAAGCAGCCTGATTTTATTAAATATAATTCAATTCCTTGCTTTTCACCTAATATATATGCAGCATAGTCAAAACTATAAATAATAATTATAAAAAAAACATAGGCTTAGATTTAGGTGCATGTTATTAATTTTTTGCATAGCCCAGATATAGATGTTTAGCAATTGTGTAAAAATCGTGTATCATGCACATCACATTTTTGACCTTGCATGCTGAAAGAGTAGATTCTTAAAAAAATCAAAAAAAGAATCTGCACTTATGAAATTACTACCACAATAAAGAAAGGGGACTTAATAAATGAAAAAATTTAAACGCCATCCTGGCAAAATTTCGAAACTGGCCCTGCCAATTGCAGCAGTTGTTTCGTTGACGCCTGGCTTGCTGAGCACACCTGTGCTGGCCCAGGGGCAGATTGAAGAGATCACCATTACAGCACAACGTCGTGAGCAGGCTCTGCAGGATGTTCCTATAACTATTACTGCATTTGATGCCGAAGCGCTGACTGAACGAAACGTTGAAAATGTGGAGCAACTGGATCTCTTAATTCCCAATGTCATGATTCGTGGTGGTGGTACTACCGGCCCTACTAACGGTAACTTCACTATGCGTGGTATCCCCGGTGTTGCACGATATCTTGATGGTGTTGCTCAAACGGGTTTGCAGGGCTCTCTTGCAAATGTTGTTGAGCTTGAGCGAATTGAGGTACTGAAAGGACCACAAGGTACCCTGTTTGGTAAGAATGCCATGGGTGGTGC
>JAYPJO010000182.1:0-4087 GCA_038128465.1 Gammaproteobacteria bacterium | reverse complement strand
GGCTCACCCTGACCGCGAGCTGATGGTAGTGTATGAGCGGGTACGGTATATGCCTTGCCAGTCGAATCTAGAAATATTGCGCTTTGATTATTTTTACCTTTTGCTGCAAGTTTTAACTTATCACCGGATTTGTAGGCAAGGCTTTCCGGATCAACATCATGGCCCTTGGCTGCTCTGACCCAGCCAGCTTCTGATAAGACTACCGTAACCGGATCAGAACCAATAAGTTCGGTTTCACTGAATGCCTGAGCTTCCTCCCTGACCACGAGTTCAGATCGCCTGTCATCGCCAAAGTCTTTGGCATCCTGCTTGATCTCATTTTTCACTAAAGTTTTAAGCCTGGCTTTAGAATTTAGAGTTTGTTCAAGGCTTTTACGCTCTTCGGACAGTTCTTTTTGCTCTGCCTTGATTTTTATTTCTTCTAGCTTGGCCAGGTTTCGTAATTTCAACTCCAGGATCGCTTCAGCCTGGGTATCACTTAATTTAAAGCGCTTCATCAATACCTGTTTCGGCTTGTCTTCGGTTCTGATGATGTCTATGACTTCATCAATATTCAAAAACGCAATCAGTAAGGCATCCAGTATATGTAGACGCGCTTTTATCTTCTCAAGACGGTAACGCAGTCGACGTGTCACGGTTGCTATACGGAAGGTCAGCCATTCCTTAAGCAGGATATTCAGGGTTTTAATTTGAGGACGGCCATCAATACCGATCATGTTGAAATTAACCCGATAGCTTTTTTCCAAATCAGTAGTCGAAAATAAATGCGCCATTACGCTGTCCGTATCTACCCGATTTGAGCGAGGCTCTATAACAATCCGGGTTGGGTTTTCATGATCAGATTCATCACGCAAATCAACAATCATTGGTAATTTTTTCTTTTGCATCTGGGTAGCAATTTGCTCCAGCACTTTTGCACCTGATACCTGGTAAGGTAATGCAGTGACAACAATATCACCGTTTTCTTTTTGATAAACCGCGCGGCTTTTTACCATACCTTTTCCGGTTTCATAAAGTTCAAGCAGGTCTTCTTTTGGCGTGGTTATTTCTGCATTGGTTGGAAAATCCGGACCCTTAATGATGTCACAGAGTTCGGCCATTGTTGCTTTTGGGTTATCCAACATATGAATGCAGGCCGCTGCAACTTCTCTTAGATTATGTGGTGGAATATCGGTGGCCATACCTACTGCGATACCGCTACCTCCATTCAGTAATACATTGGGTAGTCTTGCTGGCAGAATAACTGGCTCTTCCAGTTCTCCGTCAAAATTCAATTTCCAGTCGACCGTATCCTGACCCAGTTCAGACAATAATACTTCAGCATATTTACGCAGTCGCGATTCGGTATAGCGCATGGCTGCAAATGATTTGGGATCATCAGCAGAACCCCAGTTACCCTGCCCATCAACAATCGGATAACGATAGGAAAACGGTTGCGCCATTAATACCATTGCCTCATAGCAGGCTGAATCGCCGTGAGGATGAAACTTGCCGATCACATCACCAATAGTACGAGCCGACTTTTTATATTTAGAACTTGCCTTTAAGCCCAGTTCCGACATGGCATAGACAATTCTACGTTGCACGGGTTTTAAGCCATCACCAATATGGGGAAGGGCTCTGTCATTAATGACATACATGGAATAATTCAAGTAAGACTGTTCTACAAAATCACGTAATGCAATCTGCTCCATGCCTTCGTCATTCAGGGATATCATGTCAGTCATATCTTTACTCTTTCTAAATTAATTTTATAGCTCAGCCTGATTACCTTTCTTCTCCAGCCATTCTTTTCTGTCACCAGAGCGTTTTTTGGCCAGCAACATATCTAGTACTTCCCTGGTTTTTTCACTTTTATCCATACTTAGTTGCACAAGGCGCCTGGTATCTTTGTCCATGGTAGTTTCACGTAACTGCATTGGATTCATTTCGCCCAGACCCTTAAAGCGCTGGACATTGACTTTACCCTTCTTTTTTTCTGCTGCTATTCTGTCGAGTGTGCCTTGCTTCTCATCATCATCCAGTGCATAAAAAACCTCTTTGCCTATATCAATCCGGTATAAGGGCGGCATCGCAACATAAACATGCCCTGCTTCAACCAGCGCTCGGAAATGCTGCACAAATAACGCGCTTAAGAGTGTGGCAATATGCAGGCCATCTGAATCTGCATCCGCCAGTATGCAGATTTTGCCGTAACGTAATCCCGATAAATCATTGGAGCCAGGATCAACACCTATTGCCACAGCGATATCATGAACTTCCTGTGAAGCCAGTATTTCACTGGACTCAACTTCCCAGGTATTCAGGATTTTTCCACGCAAGGGCATGATGGCCTGTGTTTCCCTATCCCTTGCCTGCTTGGCAGAACCTCCCGCCGAATCCCCCTCAACCAGAAACAACTCTCCGGCCAGTACATCCTGTGTGGCACAATCTGCCAGTTTGCCAGGTAGTGCCGGACCCTGGGTTACTTTTTTGCGAACAACTTTTTTACTGGCTTTCAGGCGGCTCTGGGCATTCTGGATGCACATTTCAGCAATGAGTTCAGCTTCATTGGTGTGCTGATTAAGCCAGAGACTTAATTTGTCTTTGAGCACACCAGATATAAAAACAGCACACTGCCTGGACGAGAGTTTTTCCTTGGTTTGGCCGGAAAACAGAGGGTCCAGCATTTTAGTCGAAAGTATATAGCTGCATTTATCCCAGATATCCTCAGAGCTGAGTTTTAACCCTCTGGGAATCAGATTTCTGAATTCACAAAATTCACGAATTGCTTCCAACAATCCAGTCCGGAATCCGTTCACATGTGTACCGCCCTGTGCAGTGGGTATTAAATTCACATAACTCTCGGTGATTAATTCACCACCTTCAGGCAACCATTGCACTGCCCAGTCAACCGCTTCATCATTGCCTTCCATGGTGCCGGTAAAAGGTTCAACCGGCAGGGTTTCAAAACCTGTTGTAGCCTGTTTCAGGTAATCGGCCAGCCCTTCTTCAAAATACCATTCATTGCTCTGAGATTTTTCCTTGCTGACCGTGTTGTCTTCAAAGACTATGCGCAGACCGGGGCAAAGGACCGCTTTTGCACGTAATAAATGTATCAGTTTGCTTATCGAGACATTGGGAGAATCAAAATATTGTGGGTCGGGATAAAATTTAATGATGGTGCCGGTATTACGCTGACCGACTTTATCAATGACTTTCAAATCGCTGGCTTTCTCACCATCCTTGAAAGCCATGTGATAAAGCTTTGCATCGCGTTTTACAAATACTTCCAGTGAAGAAGATAGGGCATTGACCACAGATACGCCAACACCATGCAGACCTCCGGAAAATTTATAGTTTTCATTGGAAAACTTTCCTCCGGCATGCAGGCGGGTCAGGATTAACTCAACACCAGGAATTTTTTCTTCCGGATGAATATCAACTGGCATGCCTCTGCCGTCATCATTAACCTCAATACTACCGTCTTTATTCAGGCTGACGGTAATCTCCCGTGCAGACCCGGCCAGCGCCTCATCGACGCTGTTATCCAGCACTTCCTGAATTAAATGATTTGGGCGTGTAGTATCAGTATACATGCCAGGTCTGCGCCTTACCGGATCCAGCCCGCTCAATACTTCTATTGATTCAGAATTGTAATTTTTGCTCATTTTTCTTTTGCTTTACTCCCCACCATTAATGCCTTTAATCCTGGCTTATACTTTCCATGCCATATTACTGTCAGGCATTAATCGATACGTCTGCAAATTCCATGATCGTTGTCAGATACTCTTCAAAATGCTCAAACCTGTGATTGCCCCCCTGGATAACTACCTGTCTGGCCAGCGGGAATTTTTCCAGTGCCAGGTTATAATCCAGCACGTCATCTCCGGTTTCCAGCAACAGCAAATACCTGTCCTGCTGTTCAATAACTTCCTGCTCCAGTGTTAACAGATATTCAGCATCTGCAGGCTCTATTTCAAACTTTTTTCCGGTGTATAAATCGGTATGGTGCCCAATGAATGTGGCTGCCATACTGTCCTGTAAACCAACCAATGGATTAACAAGGACCGCTTTACAATTATACTTTTGTGCAAAGAATATACTG
>JAYPJO010000181.1:2003-4111 GCA_038128465.1 Gammaproteobacteria bacterium | reverse complement strand
TGGGATAAGATTCACCCTGAATGACTTCTGCTGTCTGCAGCATCTGGGTATCTGGAAACCATACGACTATTTCATCATTGGTTTCACTGGGGACATAACGAACATGCATGTTGATACCGGCTACAGTCAGATCAAGTGAATCATCAAAAACTGTATTGGGGCGCAGGTAAGTTGCCTGACCGGCAAATATCCGGGGTCCAATACCCATGTTGACACGGCCTTCAGGACCGTTATCGAGAAATACACCAGCAAAGAAGGAAGAGCGCCTGGATATGATCGGACCAACCAGTCCGGCCCAGTTCTGCATGGCCCGGTCCAGCGAGGAATGAGCGATCAGCTTGATTTCACCGGAAGCTATTTGCTCGTCTGTGGCAAAAGCACGAACACCACCGGTGTGGTCAATATGATTATGGGAGTAGACGATGGCCTTGATGGGTTTGTCAGTGATTTCACGGAATTCGGCCAAAACCTGTTGACCACGCTCTAGATCTTCCATCACATCGATAATAATGACGCCGTCATCACCAACAATCATGGTGCTGTTGGCAAGACCATATCCATAGGCCAGGTAGACATTATCACTGACCTGGATGACCTGTTGGCGCATGATCATTGAATGTTCTGTCATGCGGGGATGTACAGTATCTGCTGCTTCCTCGAAAGCCAGATTGCTTACCTGGGCCGATGCATGGAAGTTTGCTGTAATTAGGGCTACACACATAATTAAAAATCTAAGAAAAGAGAAGAATATCGATTTTTTATTATGTCGCACAAAAATACTCCTGATCATTTGAATATGGCTTTAATTTGAAGCGGCGTATTCTAGCTTATTTCTGGCAGTAGTGGGACTTTAGCATTCATTAATCTTCAGAACTTCCCACATTTTGAGGCCGAATCAATATAAAAGCGCAAACTTCGACTGGCATGAGCTTTCAGCTTTCTTATATACTCCTTTGACTTTATGACAACATATTCGTTATCAGGAGAGGGGAAATGATAAGAACAAAAAACGTATTGCTTAAATCAATGGCGTTGGGTCTTGGCAGTTTACTGACCATGAATGCTCTTGCGCAGGATTTAACGATCACCAATGCCCGAATCATCATGACACCGGGAAACATTATTGAAGATGGCACTATTGTGGTTGAAGATGGCCGTATCATATCTGTGCGTGCTGGTGCTCCTCGCAGCGCAGTGGGTCAGGTCATTGATGCAGAAGGTTTGACTGCGATGGCCGGCTTTATTGATAACCATAAGCACATCAGAGAGAACCCGGATTTTGAAGCACAGATGTTGTCCCTGCTTGAAGCCGGATACACAACCATCCTCAATGGCAGTGGCACGGCTGAGGTCAATAACCGACTGACTAACCGGATAGCCAGTGGTGAAGTGTTGGGTCCTAACCTGATTCCTTCAGTCAGCGTCAGTTTACGGCAGACGCCTGAAGAGGCCAGAGCTGCAGTTCGTGCCATGGCAGCAGCCGGTGTTTATCATACTGGGGAAATTGGTCTGACACCGGAACCGGGCCCACCACAGGCTGAGTTGACGGTATTAAGTGCAATTCTGGATGAAGCCGAACAAGTCGGCGTGCAGGTCAATGTCCATGCCGTCAGTACACCGGCTACGGTGGCAGCGGCAGAACTCGGCGTTACGCGATTTGTACATCTGCCCAATAAAGACTGGACTGGATACGATGCAGCAGAAGTACTAGCAGAAAATGGCGCTATTGTGTCTGGCCTTATTGCATTCGGTGCACCAACGCTAGAACGTGAATCTGCAGCACCTGCACCCGTACAGTATCCAAGAGATAATATGCCCAGATTCAGGGATGGTAATGCATGGCCGGAAGCAATTGCCGGAGCCAACCGTGATACTCAGGGCAGGGCTACTGGTACCGAGGGAGGCTATACCATTATCAATGCACGACGTATCTGGGATGCCGATCCTTCACACCGAACCATTTCGTATTCTACTGACCAGAATTTTGCCGATCTTTCAGTACTTGAACATGAACTTAAATCGTTTAGCATCGTGTTCTCAATGACGGATATTCACCAGATCATGGGGCCAAATTCGGCACGTTACATCAAAATGGAAGATGAGATAGG
>JAYPJO010000181.1:238-1993 GCA_038128465.1 Gammaproteobacteria bacterium | reverse complement strand
CGCTGACATCATTTTATTGTCAGGTGATCCCACCGAAAATATTTACGGCATGCTGACCAACCAGGTAACCATACTGGGCGGTGAAGTAGTTGTTGATAAACGTTAAAAATCAGGAAAAAACACGGGTTGTAGTTATATATTTATACGACCCGTGTGAACCGAGGTGATCGAGGTAATTGTTTCATGAAGAAGATAATAACGACATTGTATCTGACTGTATTGTTGGTACCTGCCGTCCAGGCTCAGGAAATAGATGCGGATCGTGGCACCAGGGTGTTTCAGTCCGAGTGTGTTCGCTGCCATATCCCTATTGAAATCAATGCGCGTCTGCAGAATGACTGGGTAGGGCGAAGTGCACAGGATCTGTTTAACCAGATAAGCCGTACCATGCCGGCTGAAAACCCGGGCTCGCTGAGTACACAACAATACCTTGATGCCACCGCCTACCTGCTGGAAACAGTCAGTATAGATTTGCCGGATAATGCGTCCAGTGCCTTGCTGGCCTCAATTCAGATCGAGCCGCCTCGTACAGATCTTCCCCGTGGTGAAACCGTTAACTGGACCCATCTGGGAGGTGATGAAGCATCTACCCGTTATTCTGCACTGGATCAGATCAATGCCGATAATGTTGAAACTCTGGAAATAGCCTGGGAATTTGATATTGGTCCGTTTGGTCCGATTCCGGAAACAGACAGTGTCACCACACCCCTGATGGTCGATGGAACCCTTTATGCTACGGCAGGCGCCACCCGCAATATTGTTGCTATTGATCCGCTTACCGGTCAGCTCCTGTGGATGTGGCGACCTCAGGAAGGTCAACGTTTTATAGATGCTCCACGTAAAGGTTCCGGTAAAGGCCTGTCGTATTATCGCAATGGCGCCCAGGAAACCATTTTTACTGTGACACCCGGATACTTCCTGGTAGCTCTGAATGCCAGAACGGGCTTGCCCAGGGAAGAGTTTGCGGCGGGAGGTTTTATCGATTTAAAAAATGGTTTACGTCTTGCCGTGGACAGGGATGTAATTGATATTGGTATTTCCTTTCCACCGCTGGTGGTGGAAGATGTGATCATCGTCGGAGCTGCCCACACACCCGGATCAAGACCACTGACAGCCAGCAATGTAAAAGGTGATATTCGCGGTTACGATGCCAATACCGGTGAGTTGCTCTGGACTTTCCAGTCAATTCCCGAAGCAGGGGAGCCCGGCTTTGAGAGCTGGATTACCGGTGCAGATATCACGGGTAATGCCGGTGCGTGGGCGCCATTGTCAGCAGACCCTGAACTTGATCTGGTTTATATTCCAGTTGAAGCACCAACCGGCGATTACTACGGCGGCGACCGTCATGGTAATAATCTCTTTTCCAGCTCTACCGTTGCTGTGAATTATCGTACCGGCGAGATGGAATGGTATTTTCAAACTGCCCACCATGATATCTGGGACTTTGATACTCCAGCTGCACCTATCGTAGCAGACTTACCAGATGGCACTCCCATCGTGATTCAGATGCTGAAGCAAAGTCACATGTTTGCCTGGGATCGTCGTACCGGTGAATCTATATTTCCCATTGAAGAAAGATCGGTACCGCTCACGGATGTGCCAGGTGAATGGACTTCGCCAGTACAGCCATTCCCGGTTTTACCGGCACCTTATGACCGTCAGGGCTTCCAGGAAGATGACATCGTTGACTTCACTCCTGAAATTGCGGCAATGGCGCGTGAAATTGTTTCAAATTATCGACTCAGTACCTTGTTT
>JAYPJO010000181.1:0-228 GCA_038128465.1 Gammaproteobacteria bacterium | reverse complement strand
CCACCCAGCCTATTCCAGGATCCCAGTGATGGCACTATCGGGACACTGCATTTGCCACATTCAACCGGGGGATCAAACTGGGAAGGCGCTGCCTATGATCCGGAAACAGGAATGGTCTACATTCCGACCATTACGCGACCAAGTGTGAGAGCGCTGCAAAATTTGCCTGAGGTTTCCACCATAGACTATGTGCTTTATGAAGGTGTAGGTACACCCACTGTTGACGGC
>JAYPJO010000180.1:0-4130 GCA_038128465.1 Gammaproteobacteria bacterium | reverse complement strand
ATCGAGTCCTTGCCGAAACTGATCCAGTATCCACTTGTCACAGTTACCGTATTTGACTTCACTCCAGACAATTAATACCAATAGATCTGTATCGCAGATAAGCTGTTCAGGCTCTTCAGCAAGTGCGAATTGTTCGACAGAGATTTGTTTTCTGGCAATGGCAAGCAGGTCTGCTTGAGCATAGCTGAATTCAGGATCACCCGATCTTTCTTCCAGGTAAATACGGGATTGCTCAGCTACCAGAGGGGCAGACCAGTAATTAGCCAGGGTCGATGCCAGCGTCGTCTTGCCGGAAGACTCCGGCCCGGTTAGCACATGAATTTGGGTCATGAAAAACTGCTGATCAGGTCTTTAGAGAGGCTGACCTTCGGAATCCAGCTCGACAATGTTATAACCCAGATCAATGAGCGAATCTTCAATCAGCATCTTGTCACCGACAACCAGAATGATCATTTCTTCCACCGGTAAATGTTCTTCAGCCAGTGCGTTAACACGCTCAGTTGTCAGGCCATTGATGATTTGTTGCTGGCGGTTAACAAAATCGCGATCCAGATCATATTCAATGATCTGGCTGAGCAAGCGAGCTTTCTGGCCGGGTGTTTCATAGTCCAGTGCTTCACTCTGACCAATGGCATTTTTGGTAAATGCCAGTTCTTCATCCGTTATCCCCTGGTCACGGTACTGTGTTATTTCGTTGATAAACTGCACAATCGAATCTGCAGTTGAATCAGCTCTGACACTGGCTGACGCAGTAAACGGACCAGGATATCGGGTAGCAGAAAAACTGCTACGGGCGCCATAGGTGTAGCCCTTGTCTTCACGTAAATTGAGATTGATACGACTACTAAAAGCGCCCCCCAAAGGATAGTTCATCAGGTATCGCTCAAAGTGTTCACCGGTGGCATCATAGGTCAGATTTCCCATGTAGCCGATGCGAATTTCCGATTGTGGTGCCTGGGGTTTATCAATCAGGTACAGTGTGTTTTCACTGATAAATGGTGTATCAGGTAATTCAGGTAGCTCAATGCCGGCATCAGTAATGTTGGACAGAAAATCCAGCTTGGGCATAATTTCATCCTGATCCAGGTCGCCAATAATGACGACATCCAGATCACGGGACACCAGGCTTTGTTCAGAGAAGGCCTGAATATCTTCCAGGGTGATATTTTCCAGGGTTTCAATTTCGCCAATTGGTGAAACTGAAAATGGATGTTCTTCACCATAAATTAATTCCCGATAAATATTTGCTGCAATTGAGCTGGGTTCTTCTTTATCTGCTTCTATGCTTTCAATACTTTGCTGGCGCAGACGGGTAAGATCATCTTCCGTAAAAACAGAAGCAAACAGGCGTTCTTCCAGCAGCTCGAGGGTGGCATCCAGATTGCGTGTCAGGCTCCGCATATTGATGGTAGTACCCTGTGCCCCGGCAGTAACGCTGATGTTGCTACCCAGTTTATCCAGTTCAATTTCAAACTGTTCAGAGCTGTAATTCTCAGTGCCTTCATTCATCATGTCGGCAGTCAGGCTGGCCAGACCATATTTATCTGCGGGTTCAATCAAGTGCCCGCCATCAAAGCTCATGCGGATAGTTACAGTGGGAACTTCTGTGCTTAATGCACCAATTACATCGATACCGTTATCCAACGTGGTCTGCCAGTAATCCGGCATGATTACCAGCGGGCTCGGACCAGCTTTCGGCTTTATGGAGCGATCAAAAGAAGAAACCACCACACGCTCTTCCAGGTTGTCATTGGCACTTTCCAGTCGACTCAGGCGTGCAGGGATATCGAAGTTATCAGGTTGGGCCTGCCCCTCAGGATCTTCGCCTGGTACAACACTTAAAATAACGGCGGGTTTGTCCTTAATATAGGTATTAAAGACACGCATGACATCATCCTTGGTGAGGTTTTGTATGGCTTCGAGTTCATTAGGAATGATGTTGGGGTTGCCATATAAATACTGGTAGTAAGCCAGCTGCGAAACTTTGCCGCTGACACTGGCCAACCTGTTGATCAGGGCTGCTTCCTGCTGGGCTTTGTAAATTTGCAGATCGTCTTCAGAGATGGAATCTTCGTTGAAGTTTTCCAGTACAGCACGCATTTCTTCTTCAAATTGGCTCAAGGGCGTACCCGGATAAGGTAATACCAGGAAGGTCAATGTTCCTGCCAGCTCCATGTCCCGATTAAATCCGCTGGCCTGTATGGCCTTATTGGTCAGGATAAACTCTTTATAGAAAAACGATTTCCTGCCAACAGTGATGACTTCGTTCAACGCTTCAAGTGCTACACGGTCAGGATGATCGGAAGGAACAGTAGGGAATGTGAAAAATAGTCCAGGAAACCGGATATTCTGATCAACATAAGATACATAACGGTCAGCGTCCAGTGTAACCCGCTCCACTGAGTCCGGCAGCACTTCAGGACCAGAAGGAATCTCCCCGAAATACTTGTTAACCAGGTTCAGTACTTCAGTTTCATCAATATTTCCACCAATGGTCAGTGTAGCGTTGTTGGGACCATACCAGCGCAAAAAGAAATTTTTAAGATCATTCAGTGTGGCTGCATCCAGATCTTCGGGATAGCCAATTGTAGACCAGGAATAGGGGTGCTCTGGCGGGAAAAGTGCAGCATAATTGACTTCACTCCAAAGCCCATAAGGACTGTTATCATAATTCACGCCCCGCTCATTTTTTACCGTATCACGTTGGTTCTCGAATTTTTCCTGTGTTACTGCATCGAGCAGAAAACCCATGCGGTCTGATTCCAGCCACAACATGGTTTCAAGTTGATTACT
This sequence comes from Gammaproteobacteria bacterium, assembly GCA_038128465.1. Taxonomy (GTDB): domain Bacteria; phylum Pseudomonadota; class Gammaproteobacteria; order Pseudomonadales; family Pseudohongiellaceae; genus UBA5109. The sequence goes on along the minus strand of JAYPJO010000180.1, from coordinate 1,337 downwards.
GGGGACTGTCTGATAATAGTTAGTACGGTCAAAGCTGGTAGAACCATTCATGGTGCCACCTGACTCAGTTACGATGCGGAAGTGCTCATCATCACCAACATGTTCAGACCCCTGAAACATCATATGTTCAAAAAAATGTGCAAAGCCGGAACGCCGTGCCTCTTCACGAGCTGAACCGACATGATAGGTGACATCTACCCTGACAATCGGATCAGAGTGGTCTTCATGAATAATTACGGTCAGGCCATTGTCCAGCTGAAATTTGCTGTAAGGAATGAGTAATTCGCCATCTTCAGCGTCTACTCTTTCCAGCAGGCTTATGCCTGGAGGCAGAGCATCACTGTCCTGCATTGAAGACGGTGTGGCAGCAGTTGGGCTTTCACTGGGCTCATTTCCACCACAGGCAATTAGCAGGCAGCCAAAAAATGCTATGACCAGAAATTTTGCGGTAATTTTTTGTATCAGGGGCATCCCGTACCTCGTTACTGAAATATCAATGAAAGTCGCAAGATTAAAGCACAAGATATGTAATGCTTCTAGCCATGGCGAGGATTATCGGCTAGTTTAAGGGTCTGAAATTACTGGAGTAGAGAATGTTTGAAGAGCTGATGAGAAGTTTGTCACGGGCCCTGGCTGATAACCCTCTGACCGAGTTGCTGGGTCTGTCCTATTACAGTTTCCCCACCCTGGAAGTAATTCATATTGTCACCTACGGAACCTTTTTTGGCGGCATGATGATGCTTGATTTCAGGCTTTTAGGTGTTGGTCGCTTCATATCCAGCCAGCAAACTATGCGCTATATACTGCGTATTGCTCTGATCGCCTTTGCCCTGGCGGTTAGCAGCGGCATTATCTTTGCCTTCGTTATGCCCTGGGAATACCCGGTGAATCCATTTTTTCAGTACAAAATGATTCTTATTGTACTGGCCGGCGCCAATGCCCTATACATGCATAAATTTCTGCTCGCCGATATTGACCAGTGGGACATGAATATTGCACCACCGGTAAAAGTCAGAATTTCTGCTTTACTGTCATTATGTATGTGGGTGGGGGTCGTCGCCTGTGGGCGGTTGATTGCCTATAGTTCCAGCTACGGCATCAACTTTCCAGCCCTGAACTTTTAGAGCCTGATTATAAATTCCTACCGGTAAGACTGATATTTTCTGACAGAAAAAGACAGCACACCGGCGATAAGTGCAAAAATCAGTACGATGGTGTCGATAAAAATTTTGAGACACAACCATAACAGGTACTGAATTTTTCTGCCCCAACTCAGGCTTAAAAAGCCCTCGCCGCTGTCCAGATAGCTACTGATGACCGGGTTTTTTCTGAGCCAG
>JAYPJO010000179.1:1942-4160 GCA_038128465.1 Gammaproteobacteria bacterium | reverse complement strand
CATCAAATACGACAATACCTCCGTGACCTAGCATGCCACCGGCATCAGCAATATTTTCATAATCCAGAGGTATATCCAGTTGATCGGCAGAAAAATATGCACCCAACGGCCCACCAAGCTGGACTGCTGCGACCGGTCTGCCACTATATGTGCTGCCACCGTAGTCTTCTATTACTTCACGCAGACTGATACCAAAGGGTAATTCAAGCAATCCACCATATTTGATATTGCCACTTAACTGGAAGGGCATAGTCCCCAGAGATTTATCCTGGCCATGTTTTGCATAATTGTCAGCACCACTGGCGACTATCTCAGGTACTGCAGCCAGGGTAATAACATTGTTCACCACCGTTGGCTTGTTGAACAGGCCAGCCACTGCCGGCAGGGGAGGTTTGAAACGAATCTCGCCGCGTTTGCCTTCTAGGCTTTCCAGCAGTGATGTTTCTTCACCACAGATATAGGCGCCGGCGCCGATATGGAGCTGAATGTCAAAGTTGATATTGCTGCCCTGTATTTTGTTGCCAAGATATCCTGCCTGCCGGGCATTGAGTAAAGCCTCTTCAAGAATGCTTCTGGTTAAGGGATATTCTGAACGCAGATAGATATAACCCTGTTCAGCACCGACGGCTATGGCAGCAATCAGCATGCCTTCAATGAGACTGTAAGGGTCACCTTCCATCAACAGGCGATCAGAAAAAGTCCCGCTGTCACCCTCATCGGCATTGCAGACTATGTATTTGCAATCGGCATCAGTTTCCGCAACAGTTTGCCATTTTATGCCAGTGGGAAAAGCTGCACCGCCACGTCCTCTTAAACCGGAATCTTTGATGCACTGTATGATTTGACCCGGGTCGGTTTCCAAGGCTTTTGCCAGGGCTGAAAAACCACCGTGCCGGCAATAATCTTCAATTGAGGTTGATTCAATAATGCCACATCGCGAAAAAGTCAGGCGATGCTGCTGACTGAACCAGGGGTGCTGGTTAATGTCACCAAGTTTTAACCGGTGCTCACCGCCCTGTAAAAAGTCAGCATCAAATAAACTTTCAACATCGCTTAATGCAACCGGACCATAGGCAATGCGTTCTTTATCATGCTCGATTTCCAGCATGGGTTCCAGCCAAGCTGCACCACGGGAGCCATTTCTTAAGATATTAAGATCAAGCTTACGTTTGTCTGCTTCATCCTGTATTGCAGCGAGTATAGTCTCTGCATCAAGGGACAGCGCTGATGTTTCCCTGGGCAGATATAAGTTAGTCATTACCGGATTCTTTCAGCATCTTTAACAATGGCTTTACGTTTTTACTGTTCATGCGACTCAGAAGTGTGTCATTAACCATCAGATTCGGAGAACAAGCGCAATTGCCCAGGCAATAAACCGGTTCAAGCCTTATATCAGCCTGCAAATTATTTTCATTAAAATCTATACCTAGAGTTGATTTGAGTTCACTGGTTAATTGTTCGCATCCCATCGCCTGACACGACTCAGCCTGGCAGACCTTCAGAATAAATGCAGCGGGTTTTTCTTCCCTGAAATCGTGATAAAAACTTGTCACGCCATGGACTTCGGCACGGGAAAGATTAAACGATTTTGCCAGTAGAGGAATGAGTTCCTGATCAATATAACCGAAGGTATTCTGAAACAGGCGCAGGACATCAATTAGGTTCTGCTTTTTAATATCAACATTCTGTAAAATCTCCTGGGCCTGGTCTTTATGCCAGTCCGTAAAGACATTTTTGGAAAAGTCTGCTGCCCTTGCTTTCATGAATAGGTTTCGCTGATAAGACGTCTTTGGAATCCTGAATCCTAGCATATGCCTGTTAGATATGCCTCAGGCTTTCCTGCAGGCCCTGCAAACACTGAGATGAAGCTTGGACAGAATGAACAATCTCAAATACAGCAAAAAATAGAACCAGGTCGCAATTTTTTCACGTCATCGCATAAGGGTGATATTAATGTGATGTTATTAACAGATTGAATTTATCGGGTAATTACACTGCAATTTCAGTGAATGTAGAGTCCTGGAAAGGCTAGAGACTAAGAGGTTAATCATGAAAATACTTGGATATGGCTTGATACTGTTTTTGACCCTGGGGATAACCCTGAGTCAGGCATTACTTGAGCGTATTGGTTTAGATACCAACTATTTGTTGATTGCGCTCGGCGCACTCATCATTAGCGGTCTGCTGGTATACAGGGGTTTATTATTGATCATTATCG
>JAYPJO010000179.1:0-1932 GCA_038128465.1 Gammaproteobacteria bacterium | reverse complement strand
ATATTTATGAGTATAGCGGTCAATATGCCTGAGGAAATGCTGCTCCAGTATTCAGTAGACCGAGACATACTGATAGTCATGCTGATGTTGCTGGTTATTTTTCCGATTGGCGTCAAAGGAGCAAATAAACTGCAATTAAATTAGCCGCATCAGATAATGATGCGGTTATCGTCATGGTAAATGTTAAATTCAGTGTCACTTAAGAAACCTGCCAGTGTGATATTAAACTCCTGAGCCAGTTCAACCGCCAGTGATGAAGGAGCCCCGACAGCGATCAGCATCTGGCATTCAGCCATAAGGGCTTTTTGTAACATTTCAAAACTGGCTCGACCGCTCACAATCAAACCAAGATTATTCAGGGGCAGGGATTTTAGCTTGAGTTTTTGGCCTATCAGTTTGTCCATGGCATTGTGCCGCCCTATGTCTTCGGCAACATCCAGTACCACACCCAAATTATCAAAGGCGCCACAGGCATGTGTGCCCCCAGTACTGTGAAACAGATTCTGTTTGATGCGCAGATTATTGCCTACTGTAGTGAGGCGTTCGGCCTGTACCTGAAACTGATTGGCAGTTAGCACTTCAGCACCCTGGTTGCTGAGTGCCTCCAGTGAAGCCTTGCCGCATATGCCACAACTGGATGTAGTATAAAAATGACGTTCAAGTCGCTGCAGGTCAAAACGGGTAGCGTCAGTCAGTTCTACGCGAATCAGGTTTTCCTTTGTAGTATCAATATCCATTATCTGGTCGACAGACTGAATGATATTTTCGGAAAACAAAAAACCCAGGGTCAGCTCAATATCCTGTCCGGGAGTACGCATGGTGATGGCAATACTTTTGTGTAAACGTCCTTTTTGCGGATCAATATAACCCAGGCGGATTTCTAGAGGCTCTTCATCAGCGATTACGTCATCCTGCTCTTTGCTGGAGGCAGATAGTGGTGAAATTTTGGTAGTACTGATAAACATATCGTTAGTAAAACGTGGTTCTGGTTTTTCGGGTAGCAGGATCAAAGTGTACTTCAGCACAATGCATCGGGAATATGTTTTGCTTTCTATCCCTGAAATATTGCTTCAGGGTTTCTCTTACAGGCGTAAAGGCAATTTCCTGCCATGGAATTTGCTGTTCAGTGAACAGGTCAACTTCAAGTGATTCTGCACCGGCAGCAAAATTTAAATCCAGCAGGTTTGCCCTGAAAAACAAATGCACCTGATTGATATGCGAAAGATTGTACAGACTATAGATATCCAATAATTCTACGTTGGCACAGGCTTCTTCCCTGGTTTCCCTGAGAGCTCCTTCATGAGTTGTTTCATCATTCTCCATAAAGCCCCCCGGGAGAGTCCACAGACCTTTGCGTGGCTCTATGGCGCGCTTGCACAAAAGAACTTTTTCTTCGTATACAGGCAAGGTACAAACAATAATCCGTGGATTCTGGTAGTGAATGTGACCACAGTCATCACAGACAAAGCGTTTGCGATCATCATCTTCGGGAATGATGTGACTGACTTTTTCACCACAGAGATTGCAAAACTTCATAAAATTTTATGTAAATGCTGCTTGAAGTTACCAACCCTACTCAGTACAAACAGCCAAGAGAAACGGAGATGACTTTTTCAAACACGTCCAAGTATTAACTCAAGCACAAATTTGCTGCCAAAATAGGCCAGTATTAAAAATATGAAACCCACCACAGTCCAGCGGATCGCAGTTGCTCCTCGCCAGCCCGCAAAGTGTCGTCCCCATAATAATATGCCGAATACTACCCAGGAACTGATGGAAAGCACGGTTTTATGAGACAGACTCTGGCCGAAAAAATCGTCAGTGAATAAAAATCCAGTAATAATCACTCCGCTGAGTAACAGGATGCCGACCCAGATGATTTCGAATAACAGGCTTTCCATGGTCTGTAACGGGGGCATATGTTTTATCACG
>JAYPJO010000178.1:0-4215 GCA_038128465.1 Gammaproteobacteria bacterium | reverse complement strand
CAACAACGCGTTGCCCTGGCACGGGCATTGGCGCCAAACCCCGTTATTCTGTTACTGGATGAACCCTTTTCAAATCTGGATACAGAATTACGCCGTTCATTAAGCCAGGAAGTCAGGGATATATTAAAGCAAAACAATATTACCGCCATCCTGGTAACGCATGACCAGAATGAAGCACTCACCGTGGCAGATGAAATTGGTATTATGAATAATGGCCTTCTACAACAATGGGGCGATCCAACAACACTTCGACAGCAGCCGGCTAACGACTTTGTCGCTGCTTTTATGGGCGTTTCTAACGGGAACACCCCTGCTTAAACCTCAGAATTAGTTTTCCAGAACTACCTGTTTTTCCCGGTTTTTCCGACTAGGTGGAAACACTATATATAGTTAAGCCTTTTTTCCGGTTTTTTCGCCATTCAGCGTTATTCTGGTCAGAGAATTTCTATATATGACTGCCCACATGTTATCCACATCAAATACACAACATTTTTACTTGCCAAGAAGAAAAAATCCCTGATATAGTGGGCATTGTCTATGTAAGCCCACTATATCTTGTGATTTTTAGGCTTTACAGGGACTTAAGGCCCTTTGTTGACATTCAGCTGGAAAGCCTGAAATGCATAAAAAACAGGGCCCGGAATAAACACTATCTGATGAACGCCAGTGCGATTCTGAAGGGATGTTCAGAATTTAGTTGATAACACCATATATAGTGTATATCTGGTGTATTAACAATCAAATGGTAACGAACTGGAAATACGTCAGAAAGGTTAAGGTCAGAAAAGTAAATAGAAAAGTAAGTAAATGAAACACATCTGAGCACAGCGCCATCAGGGAACACAACAACGCCGGTCCATGAAAAGCCGGGAAGAAATAAAAACAAAAAAATTATGGAGTTTTACATCAATGCAAACCGAAACTGAGACAACCAATGAATCTTCACCATCTGCCTCGGTTCCTGTTAATAAAAATCAGGATTCCAATCTAGAAGCAACCGCACCAGGACAACTACGAGTTATTAAACGCAATGGCTCAGTTGTCAGCTACGATGAAAGTAAAATCACCATCGCTATAACCAAAGCCTATCTGGCCGTAGAGGGTGGTAATGCGGCAGCTTCATCGCGTGTACATGAAACAGTAGTAAAACTGTCAAATGAAATCACCGAGACCTTCCAGCGTCGTATGCCTTCTGGTGGCAGCATTCATATTGAAGAAATCCAGGATCAGGTAGAGCTAATGCTAATGCGCTCCGGTGAACATAAAGTTGCCAGAAGCTATGTCATATACCGTGCTGAACATGCAAAACAACGTGAACAGCAAAATCCTGCAACTACTGCTACTGCCCCGGTATCCAACATCATGGTCACTATGGATGATGGGTCCAGCCAACCACTCGACACCTCGCGTTTGCATACCATTATCACTGAGGCCTGTGATGGTCTGGAAGATGTCACCAGCGAAGCCATTTATGATGAAACGCTGAAAAATCTTTATTCCGGGGTAAATATCAGTGATGTGCGTGTTTCTCTGGTAATGACGGCGCGGACGCTGGTTGAACAGGAACCCAATTATTCTTACGTAGCAGCACGTCTGCTACTGGACAGTCTACGTAGTGAAGCGCTGCGTTTTCTTAATATTACTGATAATGCCACCCAGTCAGAAATGCATAATCGTTATGCAGCGGCACTGAAACCCTATCTGGAAAAAGGGGTGGAGCTGGAATTGCTTTCACCTGAACTGCTTGAATTCGATCTGGGTCGTCTGGGTGCAGCTCTGAAAGCAGAGCGGGATGACCAGTTCACTTACCTGGGCCTGCAAACCCTATATGACCGTTATTTTATCCAGAGTGAAGGAACCCGCTTCGAATTACCCCAAATCTTTTTCATGCGTGTTGCCATGGGACTGGCCATGAATGAGGAAGACCGGGAAGGCAAGGCCATCGAATTCTACAACCTGATCTCCAGCTTTGACTATATGACGTCAACCCCACAGCTATTTAATGCGGGCACGCTGAGACCACAGCTTTCTTCCTGCTTCCTGACCACTGTGCCTGATGATCTGAGTGGTATTTATGGCGCCATTCATGACAATGCCATGCTGTCTAAATGGGCTGGTGGACTGGGCAACGATTGGACCCCAGTACGGGCATTGGGAGCTTATATTAAAGGCACCAATGGTAAATCACAGGGTGTTGTGCCATTTCTCAAAGTGGTCAACGATACCGCTGTTGCTGTTAATCAGGGTGGTAAGCGCAAAGGAGCTGTCTGCTCCTATCTGGAAACCTGGCATCTGGATATCGAGGAATTTCTGGAACTGCGTAAGAATACCGGTGATGACCGACGTCGGGCGCATGACATGAACAGCGCCAACTGGATTCCGGACCTGTTCATGAAACGTGTGTTTGATGATGGTGACTGGACCCTGTTTTCACCAAATGAAGTGCCTGATCTACATGATCTTTACGGTAAAGCCTTTGAAGAACGTTACGCACAATACGAGCAAATGGCGCATGAGGGCAAAATGTACGTTCATAAAACCCTCAAGGCCAAGGATCTGTGGCGTAAGATGCTATCCATGTTGTTTGAAACCGGCCATCCCTGGATAACCTTCAAAGATGCCTGTAATGTGCGTTCCCCACAGCAGCATATCGGCACCGTGCATTCGTCCAACCTGTGTACAGAAATAACACTGAATACCAGTAAGGATGAAATTGCAGTGTGTAACCTGGGTTCTATCAACCTGGTCAATCATGTGACCGAAAAAGGCCTGGATCGCGACAAACTCAAGAACACCATCCATACCGCTATCCGTATGCTCGATAACGTCATCGACATAAATTATTACTCAGTGCCTCAGGCGAAAACATCCAACCTGAAGCATCGCCCTGTTGGTATGGGCATCATGGGATTCCAGGATGCGCTCTATATCCAGAAAATTCCGTACAGCTCAGAAGACGCCGTGAGTTTCGCTGACAATGCCATGGAAGTAATCAGCTATCACGCCATTGAGGCTTCCACACTGCTTGCAGAGGAGCGTGGCACCTACGAAACTTACGAAGGTTCATTATGGAGCCAGGGTATTTTGCCAATTGACTCGCTCAAAAGGCTACAGGAAGAACGCGGCAACCAGTATATGGAAGTCGATATGGGCAGCACGCTGGATTGGGACTCTCTACGCGAGCGGGTTGTTGCCAAAGGCATGCGTAACTCCAATGTAATGGCTATTGCTCCAACCGCCACCATCGCTAATATCACGGGTGTATCCCAGTCCATTGAGCCCACTTATCAAAACCTGTTTGTGAAATCCAATCTCTCGGGTGAATTTACCGTGGTGAATCCTTATCTGATCAAGGATCTGAAGGAAGCTGGCCTCTGGGATAGCGTCATGATCAATGACCTGAAATATTATGAAGGCAGTGTGCAAAAAATTGATCGTATTCCTGCAGATCTGAAAACACTCTATGCCACAGCATTTGAAGTGAATCCACGCTGGCTGGTTGATGCCGCCAGTCGTCGTCAGAAATGGATTGACCAGGCTCAGTCACTCAATCTTTACATTGCAGAAGCGAATGGCAAGAAACTGGATGTTACTTACAGAATGGCCTGGTATCGCGGCTTAAAAACCACGTACTACCTGCGCGCCATGGCTGCAACCAGCACGGAAAAATCAACAGTTAACAGTGGCACCCTGAATGCCGTTTCTTCCGGCTCTGAACCTGCGGTCAGTGTGGCAGCCGAAGTACCTAAAGCATGTTCAATCGATGATCCCGATTGCGAGGCTTGTCAATAAATAAAAATAAATGAAACCCTATAACGAACAAAAAAGAGGTCTTATAACATGTTGAATTGGGATGAATTTAATGCCGAAGACAACACACCCCCTGCAGCCAGCAATACTGCTGTGACAGAGCAATTTACTGAGCCAGCACCTGTGGCTGGTACAACTAGTACACCCGCTGCCAAAGCACATGACAGCAGCGTCCAGGACAATAAGGTTGAATTGCCAGCAGCAAGCCCGGAGGAAGCAACCCAGGCTGCTCCTTCTGCTGAACAACTGAGTGCTATTGAGCAGGCAAAAGCTGCCGTGAAAGAGCTGGATGTTACAGCGGCTGAGGAAGAACTTGCGGGGTCGGCTGAGCGTGTCAAAGTCGATGACAAGCGCATGATCAACTGCCGGGCTGATTTAAACCAGCTAGTACCCTTTAAATATGAC
>JAYPJO010000177.1:3632-4319 GCA_038128465.1 Gammaproteobacteria bacterium | reverse complement strand
ACCGTCGTTTACAATCTGTACACCCATCTGCACGTCAGGTGAGAATACGTTGGTACCAACACCCCTGATGTTTACGTCACTACCATTACCATTATCCTGAATCTGGATGTTTGGCATGTTGTTCTGTAAATCCCTGACCTCCCTGATTGCATTGTCACGCAGCGATTCGCCGGTGAATACTTCCATGGAGATAGAGGTGGTTTGCTCAGTAGCTTCACGACGTTCAGCCGTCACCACTACTTCTTCAATAGCCCTTTGCGCCAAAGCTGTTGGCGCTACAACCGTTGCCGAAGCAGCAATTGCAGCCGAAATCGCAAAAGACATGGGATTGACTTTCAGAAATTTCATACTTCCCCCTTCTTATTTTGTATTTAATTCTTGTTTTTTCTAGGTAAAGCAGTGCTTTTTTATATAAGCACCGGTGAGAGTACCCTTATAAAAGTTAAATGTACACCCCAAATACCAATAAAATTATTAGGAATTTAGCATGGATCAAAATTGCGACCTAGCATCAATAGGAAAAATGCTAACCCCCCCCGCCATTCCTGACCTTGAACCAGGTATTGGGCTAACTGTAAGGCCCGTATCTCCTGATCACAGCCTTATGACAACCTTTCATTGGAAATACCTACGATAATTCCTATACTTTCATCCTGTTTATCCTGTTTTTTGCCAGGCTATTTTTAC
>JAYPJO010000177.1:812-3622 GCA_038128465.1 Gammaproteobacteria bacterium | reverse complement strand
CCCCTGGGTTGGTTGTGTAATTATCAGCCAGGATGGGCAGTTACTGGGCCGTGGCCATACACTCGGACCGGGTGAGAATCATGCCGAAATCGATGCGGCCAGGGATGCACAGGAACGTGAAAATGACATTCATGGTGCGACACTCTACTCTACTCTGGAACCCTGCGCCTTCCATGGCCGAACGCCAGCCTGTTCAGTAGCTATTCCAAAACGTGGTATCACAAGAGTTGTTATAGGCATGCGGGACCCTCATCCCCAAGTGGATGGCGAAGGTATCAGGATATTGCAGGCTGCCGGTGTTGAGGTCATTGAAGGGGTTTGTGAAGACCAGGTTCGGCGTCAGCTGGGGGCATGGGTTGTTGAACATCACCCCCAGGACGTACTGAATCGGGCGGCAAACCAGGCATCTGGAAATCGAGTCGCACAACTGGCCGATATGTACCAGGTTGATCCTTTGCGTATCGAGACCCTGCTACAAAATGTATCTACAAGGTGAATAAACACGCTGTGGCTGTACAAATGCGAGAAAACAAATTAACCCACAGAATAATTTTGGCAGACCCTGAGTGTAAAAAGCCTTTACACTTGCCGCGGATTCTATAATCGGAGTCTTAATGACTGATCCTGACAGCAATTCAAATTCTGATGCCTGGCAGCCAACAGCTGCCGGTTCTGCATGGTTGTTATGGCTGGGGCTGATCGTAACCATTCTCTGGGTAGCTCTTGGCCTGGCCTACATTTTCGGCTCTCTGGGCTGGTCTGTATTCAGTAATCTTTCACCCGATTAGCTTGGTGGCTTTCTGGAAGGTTCCTTTGCACCACTCGCCTTCCTCTGGCTGGTGATCGGATACTTCCTGCAACGCGAGGAACTCAGGCAAAACACGGATGCACTTCGCGCCCAGTCCAGGGAAATTCAGCTTTCAGTTGAGCAATTGATGATACAGTCGGACAAAATGGCGCAGTCGGAAATCCACTCGCGTCAGCAGACTTTTCTGCAGATAGTCGAACGAGTTTATGCCTAACTTGGAACCATCAGCGGCTTACTGTTTACCTCAAGCCAGGGTGTAACTGGTTCCGGACAGTTTAGTCAGGAAGAAATCGGCGAGTTGTTTGCAAAACTATCATTGCGCGATACAGAAGTATTTTCCCGCCAGCTGTTGGAAGCTCACTTTCGAATCAATGCTGAACAGGAACGCTATGAGTTATTCTATGGCACGGAAATTCGGGCACGGCATACCAATAATTTCATTTACACCTTTGAAAAATTGCTGAAACGCGCAACTGAAGTCGATGTAGACAACATGATTCGGGATTCTGTTGCAGCCAGTACCCATTCCTTTGTCTATAACCTGGCAAAAAGCTACCAGACAATGGCGCCAGCTGAGCTTGCAGATTACAAAATTACCGGGAAATCTATTAACTTCTGACAAGTAGAAACCAGCAGGAAATGTCTGAGCTAACCCGCTGTTTGTTTAATCAAGTGAATGAATCACCAGGCCACTGCGCAGTTTGGGCTCAAACCATGTTGATTTGGGTGGCATAACTTCGCCAGCATCGGCTATAGCGATCAGATGTTCAATCGATGTCGGATAGCAGGAAAAAGCCACTTTGCATTCACCGCTGTCAACGCGCTTTTCCAGGCCTTCCATGCCACGAATACCGCCAACAAAATCAATACGCTTGTCGACACGCGGATTTTCTATACCGAGTATGGGGTGCAGAATATTATCCTGAAGTACTGCGACATCCAGTCGTGCAACCGGATCATCTTCGTTAACCACCCCTTCCCGTGCAGTTAACGAATACCACTGTCCATCCATGTACATGCCAAATTCATGCAAGGCTTTAGGGCGGTATGGTTCATCTACATGATCAACATGAAATTTCATTTCCACCTGCTGTAGGAAAACCTCTTCACTCAGACCATGCAGGTCGGCGACCACCCGGTTATAGTCGAGGATTTTCATCTGGTCATGCGGAAATACCACCACCAGGAAATTATTATAGGCTTCTGCGCCACTATGATCGGGATTGGCCTGCTGTCGCATGTTTTTGATACGCGTCGCTGCAGCTGAACGATGATGCCCGTCAGCCACATACAGGCATGGCACCTCGTTAAATGCAGCCTGGATACTCGCAATTCTGTCGTCATCTGCTACCGTCCAGAATATATGCCGGATACCATCATCAAGATTAAAATCATATTCCGCTTCAGTTCGGGTAATCGCATCAATCAGCTCATCAATTTGTTTATCGGCCTGATAAGTCAGAAATACCGGTCCAACCTGGGCATTTAGTGCATCCATATGTCTGACACGGTCATCTTCTTTCTCTGGCCGGGTAAACTCATGCTTCCTGATCAGGTTCTGCTCATATTCTTCCACAGAGGCCACTGCAACCAGACCGGTTTGTTCATGCTCTCCCATGATTTGCCGGTAAACGTAATAGTGCTTAGCGTCATCCTGCCTGATAACACCTTGAGATATAAATGCCTGCAGGTTCTCTGCACCTTTCTGATACACACTGTCATCATGCACATCAGTATCCGGATCCAGGTCTATCTCCGGTTTATTCACATGCAAAAAAGTATGTGGGTTACCAGCAGCCAACTCCCTCGCTTCAGTACTGTTAAGTACATCATAGGGTGGCGCAGCAACTTTATCTGCGAGTTCTCTGGTAGGTCTGATGCCCCGAAATGGTAATAGAGTAGCCATGATTTTCCGCTTGCTTACTGTCTACAGGATTTCCAGGAGTTCAACATCAAAAATAAGCGCAGAAAAGGGTTTGATAACATTACCGGCACCCTTGTC
>JAYPJO010000177.1:0-802 GCA_038128465.1 Gammaproteobacteria bacterium | reverse complement strand
GCTATCTGATGCGGGATATAAAGTTTGTATTTTGCGCCCGGGCTCATCAACTGCAGAGCTTCGGTCCAGCCGGCGATGACACCGCTCACAGGGAAATCAATCGGCTGACCTCTCTCCACTGAGGAATCAAAAACCGTACCGTCTATCAGAGTGCCGTGGTAATGGACTTTTACCCGGGATGATAATTCCGGTGATGCTCCTTCACCAGTTTCCAGCACTTCATATTGCAGGCCAGATTCTGTAGTCTGCACTTCTTCACGTTCGGCATTTTGCGTCAGAAAGGCTTCACCGGCAGCTTCCTGCTCACCAGCCTGTTCCTGCTGTTTCTGCAGCATACGCTTGTTAAGATCATCTATTGCTTCATTCAGATCTTCCAGACTGATTGGGCTCTCTCTGCCGGCCAGGGCGTCAGCCATGCCTGATAAAACTGCTTCCGTTTGCATGCCATCAAAAGGGCTTTTAGCAAGCTGTTCACCCATCTGGCGTCCTATTGCATAACTGGCTCTGTCGTCTATTGATGTGATTGTATCGCCCATGGTCTGTCCTGTGTCTGTGAAAAGGCTGTGCATTCTATCATGTCCGTTCAGGATATTGGTTTAGTTTAGAATTTTAAATTATTGAGCAGACTGCTCAGACAGAATTACAAATTTGCTCAACCTATTCTAATACCCAAGCATAGAGAGTTTAGTAGTGGCTCCTTTGAATAACTTTTGTTGCTTTTATAGTTGATTATGGGGAAGTACTTTAATTCGGAGCACGCGGTAAATACATCCCTGTACGCTCGGCCTCGGCATCCCTGCCT
>JAYPJO010000176.1:0-4329 GCA_038128465.1 Gammaproteobacteria bacterium | reverse complement strand
GCTACCTGCGCCTGAGCATCATTGAGTTCTACCGCAGTGGTGTAATACTCAACAGCCTCATCGATATCCGTATCCACACCCTGACCATTAAAATACATGTTGCCTAATTTGACATGGGCCTGCGCATAATCCTGTTCTGCAGCTTCCTGATATAAACGAAAAGCTTCATCGGTATCCGGCACACCATAAATGCCGGCAAAAAACCGATCACCCATAGCCACCAGCGCTTCCGGATTTCCAGCTTCTGCAGCAAGCGCAAACAGCCGGTTTGCTTCAACTACGTTTTCCTCGAATCCTTCACCATTGTCGTACATGGAAGCCAGTCTGACCTGGGCTTCCACATCACCCTGGTTGGCCAACCCGGTATATATGTCCAGAGCTGTCTCAAAATCACCAGCTTCATAAGCCTGTAATGCTGCATCAAGATCAGCTTCTGCTGCCTGCAAACTTATCGTTATCAAGCTCAGCGTAACAGCAAGCAGTAATGCCTTCTTTATGAAAGCTGCATATATCCGGAAAAAAATAAATCCAATCATGGTTATTGTTTTAATGCGCCTGAGCATGATTTTCAATTGTACAAAAAAAAGACCAGCACTTGGCTGGTCTTTTTTTATTGAGCAATGTTTATAAAAAATTACTCGTCTGCAGGGTTGATCGCAAATCCATTCAGTGGGTTCATGGTTTCACCACCTACAACCGCATCAAACCAGGCTGCTGCAGGTCGACCATCACTCAAGGGATTACCACGAATAGTGATTTCAGTACCTGGTGGTAAATCACTGCGACGGATGCCGGCGCGCATTAGGGAGCTGGGTCCTTCAGCTTCAAATCCCCAGGTGGTTACCGAACCATCTTCATTAGTAACATCAATAATTAGCCAGGAATGTGGATTGGTATACTGGAACTGCTTAACCACGCCTGTAACTTCAATTAACTGCGTGTAGTCAAACATTGCGCCTGAGTGATGTGCTGATACAGGCAGGCTTGTTAAAGCCAGAACCATCATTCCCAAAAGTACGTGTTTTTTCATAGTTACTCTCCTCTAAAACCCTTACGATTATTCTATCATCATTTATGGTGAATTTTACCTACAAATCCGAGCTGACTTCTTCGTCATTATCCAGGAAATCAAAATCTGAAAACTGGCTGGTACCATCATCCAGGATAGTAATATCGTTATTCTGGTTTTCACCACACCACCAGTATCTGATTCTCAGCAGGGTGTCATCATTTTCCAGTTCGATCCAGCTTTGACGGGTATACCAGGGTTCTGCCAGATTCACCGGATCAAATACCCAGAAATCTGCTTCCAGCAGAATGCCACTGACTTTGCGCCAGCGCTCAACCACCTCAACCTGGTCAGAATAATTTGGCTGCGTACCACGCTGATACTGTCCGGCATTGAGATAAGTGGTATGAGTAACAAGAACATCGTCATCCCAGAAACCAATAGTGTCACCATTCCAGGTTGGGTATGCATCTTCAGGCAGGGTATGCGCTCTGCCATCGGTATAAACACGACGCACATCATTAACCATTTCATTGACCAGCCAAGTCTGCTCTGGCGTTACGATAAACTCATGCAGGAATGGTTCAGTGGCCCATCGTGGATGTCCGGGAGGCCGACAGTCTGAAATAGGATCATATTCACCGCCAGTAGCCGACATCATGTCTATTTTGGCCTGGCGTGCTGCTGCCCCAACTTCAGTTAATTCAGCTGTTGTCTGATCAGCGGGGATATCAGGGTCATAAGAAAGACCGCCCCGGGTTCTGGTATAGATTCCTGACCAGTCAAACTCCGGGCGAGCCATATCTTCCCAGCTCAATTGATCGCCACCACCGGCCTGACGCTCAAGATACTGATACATCTCAAAAGCGGTATCAAATTCCTCGCCAAAGGCTTGTAAGCGGTCTTTATTTCTCTGCCACTGGTCGCCACCATCACCATAGTCCAGCCAGCCAACAAAATCCTGACCGACAACATTAACAGATGCCGAAACCGCGACACACAGTGCTACCGATTTAAATATTGCTTTTTTCATGTTTATTTTCCCCACTGCCGTATTCTTCTGATTCATAACAAGGCGCATAGTATACAGTTGCCCAGCACAAAGCTCTATACCCAAAATTATGACATAAAGCCAGTAAGAAATTGCCGGCAATTACGCTGGACACCCTTTAAAAACAGGGTTAATCTCGATTTCCTTGGTGAAAAATAATTTACAAACTATACATACCATTGGAATTTCGTAGTAAGTAGCATTTTGATTCCATGCGAGGAGCATAATCAATGCGTCTGCTTTTCTTCAGAGAACAGCTTTTCATTTTCAACAAGAAAAGTACCGAAAGTGTTATCTCCTTTAAGTATTCATGACAATTAAGGATGGATTTATGTTCACTTTAAATTTACCTCTTACTTCAGCAATCCGGTCCAGACTAGAGATTTTTTCTGTTGTTTTACTGTTTACAATTATTTCTGTTTCATCGACATCTTCTCAAGCCCAGGATATTGAATTTGCAAATCTGTTTTTTACACCGGTACCGCTGTCTCAGGCTGATTTAATCACACTAAATGCAGGTGGTTATTCAGACAGCGATATACAATCTGCAATCGATGCCATTCCGCGATTCCAGACGGACATCAGCCAGATGGAAGCTGATGATCCGGCCAATCCTGAATTAATAACACTTCTGAACACCTTAGGTCTGGCGCAACAAACCAGTGACCAGCATGAGGATGCAATTGAAACGTTCAACAGGGCTGCGGCAATCGCTGTAGACATTTATGGCGAAAACAGCCTGCAGCAGGCACCTATGCTGGAACAATCCATTCTTAGCCATCTGAAACTAAACAACATCAATGAAATTACTGATATAGAAGAGTTTCTGTATGAACTCAGGTCAATGCAATATGAAGCTGATTCCACTGAGATGTATAACGCCATGACCACACTGGCAGACTGGTACAGTTCGGCATATATGAAAACTGGTTATCTCGCGCGGGAACCCGGTTTTATCCCAAGGGTAACTTCAGCTAATCGTGCAAGAAGACTCGCACCTAATTCAGGAGACACTGACAGCCAGGCTCCTGGTTTATCGCCTGAATCTTCAACCCTTAATTCAATTCTTACTGGAAATATCAGAGATGTTTCCATCAATGATGTCATTGATATCAATTTACGAAAACTTGAAAGCCTTTATGAGGATTACCAGGACAGCTATACCAGCAATACTACTCTGTCTACCGTTGTTGATGTGGCCAGGCGCATTGCCCGCCTTTCGTATCATGCAGAACAGGAAATGAACTTTGAAAGGGAAGGCAATATTTTTGAACCCAACTATACCGGCTCACGCGAACAGGCAGTTCGTAATTCTGAACAACGTCGTGATGAAAGTTATGACGTCGGCAAGATTGCCCTGGAATATATCGTAGACCTGATACAGTCAGTTGAAGGTGTTGGTGTACAACAAACTGCCATTGCCTTGCTTGATCTGGGAGACTGGGAGCTGGCTTATGGCCTGATACCAGCTGCGCAAAGCAATTATATGGCAGCCTATGAGGCACTGAGGGAACTGGATATTGATGATGCCACTATTGATGATGCTCTTAGCAATGTAATCCCGGTTGCCATTCCCAGGATAGCCTCTTTCCCTGCCACCCAACAAACCTCTGGTACGCTGGGTTTAATTCAGAACCCGAATTATGCAGGTTATATCGATGTCAGTTTTACCATTGATGAGCGTGGTAACAGCAATGACATTACTATTCTGGGTAGCAGTGATGGAGTAAACCCCAGAATACAGGCTATCCTGGAAAATCAGATCAAACTGACAAAATACCGTCCCATACTCAGAGGTGGCGAATTGATTGCGCAGGATGCAACAGAGTACCGGTATTATTTTTCTCTGTAAAAAAGTGTTTATCTTTTTACTATATATTCATTTGTTTGGATATGTTGCTAAACTCGACGCCAGAGTTTGTAAACGAATAACAAGGTTAAAGCCATGAAAAACATATCACTGATCACTTTTATTGCCCTGTGCCTCTTTTCCTGCTCGCAGGAAGCAAGTGAACCGATAGCGGTTGAAACGGCAATTTCGCCAGCACCTGCCGTAACAGACCTGAAAACTGTAACGATTCCGTCTGCCGGATTTGTCATCAACAATGCCAAAATTCTGGACGGCAGGGGCGGCATGATAGAAAGAGGTTCAATTATTGTGCAGGGCAATCAGATAGTGTCTGTCAATCAGGGTGATTCAGAAGTAGCCGGGGCTTTAACCATTGACGCTGAAGGGCGCACATTGATGCCAGGCTTTATTGATGCGCAT
>JAYPJO010000175.1:3703-4344 GCA_038128465.1 Gammaproteobacteria bacterium | reverse complement strand
TTCATAGCTGAACACGTTATCTCTGAAAAAATACAGAGCTTTTGCCAGCACTTCACCACTCAGGGAACGGTATATTCTCAAGGCCAGTACACTTTCTGCCTGATAGCGTGAGGAGGCATTAAGTATCGCCGCTGCATCCAGTTCCCACAGCCGATCCATATTAAGACGCAGCTGATCTTCAAGATCCAGTAAGGGGAAAAGCAAGGGCAACCCCCTCACCGTAGAAAAATTTTGCAAAGCCCGTACCCTGCTGCCAGCTTGAGGGCTGTCCATCGTCAGCATCTGGCGTTGACCCAGCTCTTCTTCTGCGACCAACCAGACTAGAGTTTCTGGTCGGTTAACAGGCCAAATGGGGATATTGTTTTGATCCAGCAAACGCTGAATTTCAGACTCATAAAAATTAACTTCAATAGCTATAATTTCCTGTAATTCTGAGAGCTGAGCCTGCGGATCGACTGGCTGCATGCTGGCCTCTGTGCGCCAGGATTCAACATAAGGTTCAGGGTTATTGAGCGCACGCCTTATCGATGCAGTATTGGTAGTTGCAGTCAGCCCGCTTACTTTAGTCAGTACTTCCTGCATAGCCTCACTGAAGGCGCGTCGTCTTTCCTGTTCATTGTTACGCGATTCAACCGTAATAG
>JAYPJO010000175.1:0-3693 GCA_038128465.1 Gammaproteobacteria bacterium | reverse complement strand
CACATGCAGAAATACAGCAATATCAGTATTTTAGGAAATGTCGGCAGCCGAAATTTACTTGTTAAAAACATAGGCGCTATCATAACCGATACAGGTATTGCCAAACCAGTGAGTTACAAGCTCTTCATTCATACAGGATTCAGCAAAAGTTAAGTTAAATCTGTGATAATAGTTCCATGTTCAGGATACTGAGACATAGTTGTTTTTTAATCCCTGCTTTGATCCTGATTTGTAACAGCACTCTGGCAGCCGCTCCCCTGCCATTCTTTGCAGAATATAATGCCCGAGTTCAGGGCTTGAGAGCTCAGGCAGAAATATCCCTGACTCAATCAGGGGATCTGGAATATATCGCCAACTCTACTATTAAAGTCAGATTACTGGGAGCAACAGTAACAACAATCAGAGAAAGCAGTCATTTCATCTGGGAAGATGATGCTCCACGCCCTTACAATTATGAATACCGGCAGAGTGGCATTGGTGGCCGTTCTCGCAGCATTGTTTTTGACTGGCAAAATAATCTGGCTGTGGCAAACGTCAGGGATGAAAACACTGAAATACAACTCGTGGCAAATACGGTTGATGAACTCAGCCAGTACACACTGATCAGACAGGAGTTACTGGAAGGCAATGAAGAAATTTATTTCGACATCATTGATCGCAACCAGCTCGAAGAACATTTTTACCGTGTGGTAACTGAAGAAGTGCTTGTGACAGATAGCGGTGATTTTACAGCGATTAAAGTGGAACGTATCCGAGAAAACAGCGAACGGCTGACACAATTATGGTTCGCCAAAGAGTATGACATGCTATTACTACAGATATACCATCGCGATCCTGATGGTGATGAAATCATTATCACCATGAACAATGCTCAGCTTGATGATGAAGCAATCATACCCTGAAGCTTTCTATTTTTTATTCCTGATCAGCTCAAACTTTTGCAAAAAGTTTATCGTCATCAACGAATGCAAGTTTTAAATCCTCTGCTGTATCAATATCCCTTAACGGCTTCAGAGTGAAATGCTTTAAATCACAATCTTTTATCTTGCTTATGGTTTGCTCCAGCACAAATTCACTACCCCAGTGAATGTTCTGGAATATTTCATGATGAGGCTGTTTCATGCCAATCAGCACATAACCCCCATCAAGTGCTGGTCCCAGCACAATGTCCACAGAATCTTCATCCAGTTTTGATAATGCCTGTGCCAGATAGTTTTCATCGAGTTGCGGGCAGTCACTGCCAATGATGATGACCTGAGCATACGACGTCAGCACATCACGGGTAGCTGCATGCATTTTATCGCCTAAATTTCCATCGGACTGGCGTTTTATATCTCCACGGAAAGAACTGAATGCAATATCCTCTGGATTTTGATCAACCCAGAGTTGAGCAGGACTGAGCCTGCTTTGATTTAAAACAGACAGTTGGCGATGCATTAACCGCAGGTGCATATCCAGCGCTCCCTGCTCACCCAGAGCCAGAATCAAGCGGGTTTTCACTTTGCCAAGCACAGGTGCCCGTGCAAACATCGCAATACAGCTATCTGGGTAAGTATATGCGGGCTTTAAACGGGACATCTTACCGGGAGTCCGGATAGTAATGTTCCACCAGTTTTTCAGGTCGAACACCAAGGAAATACAAGAATCGTAAGCGCCACATAAGAAAAATTGTGCGCCATATCCCCTCACTCTCCCAGCGTCTGCTGGACGTTTTAACTGTCTGTTTCAGACAATATGGACGGGTGTGTCTTAGCAGCTTTTTGCTGAGAGCCACATCTTCCATTAAGGGAATGCGATCAAATAACCCAACGTCTTCAAATAGTTTTTTCCTTACAAAAATGGCCTGATCGCCAGTCGCTATCCCGCTAAAAGCACTCCTTAAATTCATCGCACTACTGATTACACGGTAAATAAACTTATCCTTGTCCAGTGTTACATCAAAGCGCCCCCAGTGATGGTCGCCGGAAGCCAGAGCATCTGAGATGAGCAAATCAGCTTCTGCCGGGAGAATTGTGTCCGCGTGTAAAAAAAGTAACACATCGTGATTTGCAACGAGAGCTCCTTGACTGTTTGAATAAAACGATCAACCATTGGCCTGGCAACTGCCAGAGTCTGATCATGACTGCCACCATCAACCACAATAATTTCATGCCCGTTTTCACGATAAGCCTGTAGTACCGGTAAATGTAGTCGTAGAGCGTCTGCCTCATTCAACACAGGGATAATAATGCTTATGCTGGAATTTCTGGATGTCACAGAAGGAAAACAGGCTGATTATTCAGATTATTGATACTATTAAGGCTGTCAGTCACTGAGGGCGCCGCCACAGCTGCTCCCCTGCCCTGCTGTGCATCCATAGCAATGCTCGCCAATAGCGATTGGTTTGTTAGCAAGATCTCTGTCCAGAATATCCCTGAGATGAGGCCTGGTTTTACTGACTGCAATCAGCGGCATGTCCAGCATTTGATTGAAATCGCAATCATAGACATAACCCTGATAATCAATACTAATCAGGCTACGGCACATGACTGTCTCCAGGTTAGCAGGAGAATATGAACCCTTTAGGATATCCATGTACTGATCATACAGCCCTTTTGCCAGCAGCCAGCCACCAAAGCGACTTATTGGCATGTTGGTAATGGTAAATAACTGGTTGAATACGATGTCATGATTGTCTCTGAGGATACGTTTGTAATCGGCTTCAAGGCCTGCCTGCGCGGGAGGCAGATTCAGGTCCTGCGGGTTATAAACCAGATTTAACTGTAAGGCTGGATCCGAACCATAACCCAGGGCATTAAGTTGCTGCAATGCAGAGATACTGCCTTCAAAAATACCTTTTCCACGTTGTTTTTCTACATTCTGTTCTGAATAACACGGTAATGAAGCCGTTATGGTTACCTGATTATCCGCCAGAAATTCTGCGGTATCTTCATAACCAGGTTCATGCAATATCATCAAATTACAGCGGTCTATGACCTCGATGTCCAAAGCTCTTGCACTGCTGACCAGATAACGGAAGTGCGGGTTCATTTCAGGCGCGCCACCGGTCATGTCCAGTGTCTTAATATTCAGCTTCTTTAAAGCCTGAAGTATCAGGTCTACCACTTCAAGGCTCATCTGCTCAGTACGCGTAGGCCCCGCATTCACATGACAATGTACACAACTTAAATTACACAGATAACCAAGATTCACCTGTAAAGTGGTGATTTCATCACGGTAAATTGGTGGAAAATCCGTTTCCAGTAAGTAAGGTTTGGTATCTAGCATAGCGTCCTGAAGCTCCAGCCTGATGTTTTTATGTAGCCTCAGGCATTTTATGTAAAGCCAGAAGCTTAAGCAAAAACCACAGCTTATATTCTCAATGTTTGCACGCTAGAATAGAGGCTGATACTGACGAGTTGTTACACATGTCCGCCATCTATTCACTGGATTCCCTGAATTTCGACAACAGTTTTTATAACAAATTGCCAGCTGACCCGGTTATCGACAACAATAGCCGCTACGTTGATGAAGCCTGTTATTCCAAAGTCTCACCCATGCCTTTTCCAAGGGCAAGCCTGGTAGCTTTCTCACGTGAAATGGCAATAGAACTGGGCCTGAATCCCATGGAATGTATGACCCAACGTTTTACGGATATTTTCAGCGGTACCAGCCCTCTTAGCGGTATGCAGACCTTTGCCAGCTGCTATGGAG
>JAYPJO010000174.1:0-4357 GCA_038128465.1 Gammaproteobacteria bacterium | reverse complement strand
TAAAACTAAAGCTTATAAACTAATAAAATATTTATATCTAATTGATTTAACTTATTTTATTTGCTGAAACCCTGAAATAAGCCCTAAGCCTGCAAGCGCTGGATTGGCATAATTTTTGCGCTATTTATTCTTAAAATATACAGCTATATCTTGTCGATACTCGCTAGTCCGGGGTGAATCTTACCTCTCAGTTCAATGCAAGTTGAACAAGTCATCTTGGGCTAGCGAAGACCAAACTGCAGACCACTCAGTTATCTGGCTTGTTTTTCCATTGTTTCTTTAATTTTTATTTGCAACTAGCCAGTAGTTTTTTATTACCTTTTTATTGCCTTTTTATCACTAGGGATTTAAGTGCTTTCTTTTCCCAGCGGTTTAAAACAGATAAGCAATTGCGGTAATAAGGTCAGTGCTCCGGTTAGTGCGATGAACATGGCCAGACTGGTCAGCAGGCCAAAATAGATTGTCGGTATAAAATTTGAAAAGACCAGAATGGAAAAACCAACAATGATGGTGAAACTGGTGTAATACATCGCCTGACCGATACTGCTATGACAGTACTGCATGGTCCGCCTGTAGTTTCTATGCTCAGGAAAATATAGCTTGAAGCGATGCATGTAGTGGATGGTATTGTCTACACCTATACCAACTGAAATTGCTGCAATAGTAATGGTCATCATATCCAGCGGGATATTAAGCCATCCCATCAACCCCAGTACTGTCGAGGCTGCAAGAATATTAGGTAATATGCCGAGAACAGCAAGCTTGATTGAACGAAACAGTATCATGAACATAACAAATATGACTGCCAATACCAGGCTGAGAGTAAGAATTTGTGAATCAAACAGGCTCAGCAACATATTGTTATAAAGCACAAACATGCCGGTTAACTGTACCTGGTCAGGACTCAAATCAAACTCCTGCTGTAAACCTTCCCTGATTTTTATCAGCAATTCATTTCTGACCAGATCTGGGTTGGTTTCCAGAACCCGAATAGAAAAACGAACCTGATCATTTTCGATGGAGACATAGGGTGTAATTAATGCTTCCTTATAATCCTCCGGTATAAGCCCATAAAGAACAGCCAGTTCAAGATTGTCCAGAGGCTCATCATCATTAAGCTCATAAACAACCTGCAGGATAGTCCCCAGTGAGAGTATTTTCCCGGTTTCAGCCATTGCATCCAGGTAATTGTGAATGGCCAGAATCAGATCCATTTTATCTGTGGTAAACCAATAGCCTTCCTCATCTTCCTGATTAAAGTCTTCTTCAAAGAAAAATTCGTCTTCTTCCAGAAAAAAATCATCAAAAAACTCCTCTTCCTCTGCCTCAACTACAGCCTGTTCTATTGCTTCAGTAATTTCAGGATTAGCATCGTCGGGATAAAGATTGATAATCACGTCCAGTGGGGTCGTGCCTCCCATATTCTGGTCGATTGATACCATACCCTGGTAAATTTCAGTGCTTTCATCAAAATAGTCGATAAAGCTGTTTTCAACCACCAGGCGGTTTAATCCGGCTACGCTGAATACAAACATCAGCATGGCCACAATCAGGATTCCTCGACCAAAGTTAGCCGTCAGAGCCGCCAGATAAGGTGTGACATCCACAAAGCGCTTGCTGGTAGTCGACCTGTTTTCCTGCAGAAGGCTCATTAATGCCGGAAATACCAGGAAAGTCAGCATAAATGCCAGCGCCACACCCAGGCACATCATCAGGCCGAAATTGATAATTGGCGAGATCTCGCTGCTGACCAGAGAACCAAATGCAACGATGGTGGTTAAACTGGTATAGGCACATGGCTTGACCATGTTTTGCAGAGTTTTTTGGATGCGCTCTTCATGAGACAGCTCTGCTTCCAGCACCTCCAGTTCCCGGTAACGCACGATGAGGTGTACATTGAGCGAGATAGTGATGATTAACAGCAGGGAAATGAAATTTGATGAAATAACCGTGACCGGCCAATCCAGCAGGCCCAGCAGACCCACAATACAAATCGCTGTTACCGCACAGGAGGTCAGCGGTATACCGATATAACGAATTTTTCTGAATAAATAACCCAAGGTCAGAATAATAAATATCAGTATGGCCAGACCAAATGTCTGCAAATCATTTTGTACGAAGGTAATGAGATCATCAGCAATCATGGGAACTCCGCCCATGACTATCACAGCATCCGCTCGAAATTCATCAAGAATTGAACGTATTTCAGCAATATCATCATGCTGATTGATATCCGCTATCATATTCAGTGTGCGGTAGCGAACTTCCAGACCGGCCAATTCATCCCGTTGCTGTACAGTGAGTTCTGACTCTGGAATACGTCGTAACTCAGCTCGCTGGTCAGACACCTCATCCAACTCTGCAGTCCCGGCAAAATTAACGATCAATGCAGTGGTTTCTGCATCTTCACTTAGTAGAACATTACGATAAGCTACGCTGCTGGACAGATCATCCCTGGCTGCCTGCAGGTCAACACCAGGGTCATCAAGCATTTTGATGTTATCAGCCAGATCCGTCAGAGGAACATCAGCTACTTTCAACAAAGGGACATTGAAGATACTGTCTACAGAGCTAACCCGCTCCATCATCTCCAGGCGGTCTTTGAGTGTTCGTAAACGATCCAGGCTGGATTCTTCAAACAGAGGAGCAAAGGGTTTATAGGAAACAAAAACAAAATCACTGGTGTTATAGCGATCATTGGTCTGTCTCGCCAGCTCCAGATCAGCATCCCCCTCAACGACCAGCGTGTCGGAAGATGCATCCAGACGAAAATACTGTGCAAACCAACCCAACCCGATAGTCAGCAGGATAACCAATAGCAGGCAAGTTTTCGGTTTTTTTAATACCAATTGAAGATAGAAATTAATCATGCTTGAAAACCTGCTGAACTGCATCCAAAAATAAGCCGCGGATTATAGCCCAAGAACTGTAAAATTTCTTATTAAGCTTAACAATTCAGACATTTAGATAAATAACTAAATACCCTTTTAGAAGTCATTATTTCCTTGGATTTGTAAAAAAATTCAGGATAATGGCACTTTAACGCGCCATTGGTAGCAACCCAGGACTCATTAATCTTTCAGAATCAGGATTGATCAATGCATGAAGCGGTTTTTCTACATTATTATTGTCCTCTCTTTACAGCTGTTTAGTACAGCAAAAAGCCAAACTGCCACATCTGAAGCTGAACTGGTTGCCCAGATGAATGCACTGCTGGAAATGGGGCGGTATCAGGAAGCTTATATTTTGGGGCAAAGTGGCCTGTTTGATTATGAAGGCGAAACCAATTTTGATTTTGCCTATGGTCTGGCAGCACTGGAGTCCGGCAGACCGGATGAAGCAGTATTTGCTTTCGAGCGCTTCGTTTTCAACAACCCGGGACAGCAACGAGTGCAACTCGAACTCGCCCGCGCCTATTTTCTAAGCGAAAACTATGCAGCGGCTGAAACTTTGTTCTCCGAAGTGCTGGCTAGCAACCCTACTGAAAATGTTCGTAACAATATTCAAGCCTTTTTGTTACTAATTGATCAGGCACAAAGTGCAAGCGATAGTATTATGCTGTTCAGTCTCGGTATTGGCACTGGCAGAGACAGCAATATCAACAGCGCAACGCAACTGGGCGTTATTGATACACCTATCGGCGATGTTACTTTAAGCGCCGGCGGCCAGAGAATAGATGACACCTTTATGGAATACATCGGCAACTTCAATTACACCCGGCCCATCAATAACAGTCGGAATGTTGCCTTTCAGGCCAATTACAATCACCGCGATAACGATACTACCAAACAGTTCGATTTAACCATCAGCTCAGCCCAGGTCGCTTATAACTGGGGGCTGCATAGTAATCTGCGTTACTCACATGCCCCTACGAGTACAACTGGTTGAACTGGCCAAAAACAAATTCCAGAATTCCACGACCTTTCTAAATTCAGTTCAGCGCATTGGCGATAACGGCTGGTCACAATCTTTGACCTGCGCCTACACGCTGGACCGTTATGCCACAGGCCAGAATGCAAATGCCAATCTGCGTGATATCAATCAATTCTAGGTTTCCGATGTAATCACCAAATCTAGTAACCGTAACCAGATCAGTGCCAGTGTTTTCTACAGCGATGACAGCATTCAAAGAGGTCAGGGAAGAAACAATGAAACTGAATTTGTTGGCTTTGCTTTGTCTGACCAGTATCTGTTGGCACCGCAACATTTACTCTTTGGCAGAGCATCGTACCAAAGCAATGATCATGGTGCTGCAGACCCAATTTTCGCAATTCAACGTGTAAACAGGACCTCTTCTGTCTCACTGGGATGGATCTGGCAGATAAACGCTAATCTGACCTTAACGACTGATTACACC
>JAYPJO010000173.1:0-4381 GCA_038128465.1 Gammaproteobacteria bacterium | reverse complement strand
GGGGAGAACATCACACTTTCACTTTGCATTGCCTGGGTTTCATTGTCACGTGTATGTGACATATTCACCAGCCCCATCACATTACGGATTACAGGATGGTTACGCAGGAAGTACCTGTAATTCATAAAAGCACTGGCTCTTTCTATGCCTCTGCGGTTGGCAAAACCCAGTGAAGGGTTGTAATCTTCTCCGATGTAGCTGTAATCAGCATTACCACTCAACCCTGTACCCTGGGTATTAAGATTTACCTTCATGCTATAGGCCTTGTCATCACCATTGACGCCGTCGGTATCTGTCTGCTGATACCAGATGTCACTGGTGAAAGTATGGGAATCTGTAAAGCGGGTATTGCGATAAGAAAAATCCAGGCCAACGAGGGTATTGTCAGTTTCGCTGTTAGGATCACCCTGAGTGACAATGGCGCCAATTTTTGATTCTGAAAGTATGTTGGCGGTGACCCTGCCAACAAAAACATCCTGGCCATTCAGTCCAGGCCTGTCACCCTGTTGAACAGCCAGAGCACCAAGACTCAAATCACCGACGCGACCAGCGAGCTTGGCGCCGGCATCAATATCAACAGGCTGACCCGATCTGGGATCCAGACCAATACGGCGCGAATAAAATGGAATGCCATTGCGATTGCCGCCAAAACCGCCACCACCGAATCCGCCGCCCCCAATGTTACCGAAGCTGAATATTTCAGAGTCCTGCAGGAAAAAGTCGCGTTTTTCAGGAAAGAACAAAGAGAAGCGGGTCAGATTAACCTGGCGGTTGTCCACTTCGGTTGCGGAAAAGTCAGTATTAAAAGTAAGCACACTGGTCAGATTAGGTGTAATTTTATAAAAGACATCCAGGGACGGGTCTGTTCGGCCTTCAGTGTCTCCAGCAATATGATCTTCAGCCTGCGCTATCGTAATGGATGGTACGATGTCCAGACCCAGACCCTGGCGGATTTCATTGATGCCTGAAACCTGGCCCGCGGTTGCTGGATTAGTACTACGATTAAATGAAGACCAGTAAATACGTTCATTGGTTCTTGAAATGGTCCGCCCCAGATTCATACCCCATTCCTGAGTGTTGGGATCAAAATTCAGTGTCGTGAAGGGTATGGCAAATTCAGCTGTCCAGCCCTCGTCATCTATCCTGGCCTGAACATCCCAGATGCCATTCCAGTCGCTATTAAAAGAGCCGGCATTTTCCCAGACGCCTTCGTTGCGAATGCCGTTCGGGTTGGTCGAAAAATAAAATGCAGTCCGGTCGTTATTGAAGGTATCCAAAAGAATATCAACCGTATCATCGGCGAAAATTCCCTGACCCTGAACCAGCTGTCTGGCACGAATCTGCTCGGGATTGTTGTCGTAAAGGCGAGCAGCCATATAAAAATATCTGTCATCATACGTGATGTAATAGACTGAACTTTGGGAAGGCTCACCATGATCAACCGGTTGTACCTGGTGCATGTCACTGATCTGGGTCGCCTGTTGCCAGATGGGATCATCCAGTACGCCATTCAGATTGGGAACAAGTGTTGTTTTCTGGATTTGCGCAAGTTTTACATCCGTGTTTTGAGACGAAGAGATAGCACGGGCATTGGGTTGGGAAAATGCTGAGAAAGAGACCAACAGGGCGCAAACGCCAATGCAATAAAGGCTTTTGGAAAACAAATTGATGGTCCTCAGACTGCTATAATTTTTGGTTAGCAATGTTATTGAATAGTCGCTCCAGAGAAAAGAAATTATTGATTTGAAAGGTAAAATTCAAATTACTTGCATATTCACACTCAGGTAGAAAAATAATAAATATAAAACGAAAACTTGCTATATTCCGGTCTAAGTTTCGGGAGGAAAAATGAAGCATAAGAGAATTTTTCATCGTCTTTTTACATTATGTATTGGCTGTCTGCTAACAAGCTTGTGTCAGGCTCAGTCGGAAACCCGGTCTGACGCCCTTTCTGTCACAACGAATACAGGCGTGTTAGCCGATGGAACAGCTTATCGAATTGACTACCCGGATAACTTCAACGGAACCCTGCTGATCGGTCTTGATTATGCATCAGGTCAATATGACTCACAGGAATCACAGGCCTTACATGCATTGGGTTATGCAATGGCAGGCGTAACCCGAGCTGTGACTGGCTGGGATGTGGAAGCATCAGCGGCCAATCATCTGGCGACATTGGAAATCTACAACCAGTTGCATGGCAGTGCAGGGCAGACTTTAGTATATGGGCGTTCTCTTGGGGCGCATACCGGTTCAGCAATTGTACATAGATATGCTGATCGTTTTGATGGCGCGCTGCTGGCCTGCGGTGGTCTGGGTGGAGCCGTGGCTATCTGGAATAGCAAGTTTGATGCACTGTTCGTCGCCAAAACCTTACTTGCCCAGGATAACCCCGAACTTATCGTCGTGGATATTCCCGACAGTTTTGCTACCACGACAAGGCCGGCATGGTTGGAGATGCTGGCAGCTGCACAATCAACACCAGAAGGAAGAGCCAGGATTGCACTAGCAGCTGTCATCGCCCAATTGCCGACCTGGTCGCATCCTGCCAAACCTCAGCCAGACCCATTCGACCTGGATGCTTTGCAGGAAGGTCTTTACGACAGCCTGGCCGGTTCACCTTTACCGGCAGTTGGTCAGGCCATGAGCAGCCGAAATGAATTGAACCGGCGCAGTGGCGGCAGTATTTCGTTTAATAACGGGGTTGATTACCGGGAAATCCTGCAGGGCCTGGAAAATGCAGATATCGTTTACGAGTTATATCGACAGGCTGGTCTCGACATCGAAAGAGATTTAAACAGGCTGGAACAGGCGCCAAGAGTAATGGCTGACCAGCAGGCCCTGACCTGGATTGCACCACAGGTACCTCATGGCCAGCTAACAATACCGGTGTTAACAATAAACAATACAGGCGATAACATTTCCATGGTTGCTGCGCAGTTTGCTTTTGAGGAAACGGTGAACAGGGCTGGCAGTGGCAATCTTTTGCGCCAGGTTTACATAAATTCTGCGGGGCATTGCGCTTTTTCTCCGGCAGAAATCGTCACAGCCATCAATACATTGACGCAACGGGTCAATACAGGAACCTGGGGTATGAGCACCAATCCCTATACGATGAATGAACTCGCAGAAGCAATGAATAACGGCCCATCGAGATTTATCCCCTATGAACCGGAGCCACTGGCGCGAGCATTTGATGCATGTGACCTGATTGAATCAGGGATAGAAACAGGGAACGCTCAAATCAATCGTCTGTGTGCTTCAGAGTGATTGCAGACTGAACACAACTCAATCCATCGACACTAGTTGGATATTAAATAGTCCCAATGAACAGATGCCTGTTCAACAATGTCATTCAGGTCAGCTTCGAGCAGATAACCAAGGTTAATCAATGAATTTGCGGCTGTTGTTATCTGTCCAAGATAATCAGACTTGTCGGCATAGCGTTCTTCAATTGACAGCCTGGGGTCGCCGCTGGCCAATCGTTGATCTCGAGTTATAGGAAAGGGAATATAGGAGCCGATCTGGCGAAACAGGATATCGGGATCGCCGACTGCCGGGTTATTGAAATTCCAGCCGGTATGTGTGGCAAGTGGCACCAGCAGTTGAGGCGCCTGGATACCGCTGATCTCATTGCCATCAGCGTTGACCTGAGAAACCCACAACGGCAGGTCTGTTCCAGCGCCAGCACCATTGGCTAGTATGGGGTTCGGCATTCTGACACCTGCATCAAGGCCGGCCAGCGGTGCATGGATGCCGGGAATAGCAGGGAAGTTAACATCCTGAAAGTGCACTAACGTGCCGGCAGCATGACTAGGGTACACACTGGGTAGCGGTTCAACATCATGCTTGATCCAGTCAGTAAAAGAAACCAGCAAGGCACGCATGCGGTACCAGTAGGTCAGGCCATTCCTGGGCAGCTGACCGTTTTCAGGTTCACCGGGAGGGAAGGACTCAGGACTGTGCTCTGAACCGGCCAGAAAATAATAGCGGACATTATCGGGCAGGCTGATATCCACAGTGCCATCCGGTGTGCTGTGCACAAGCGCGGCAACACGCCCACCACCCCAGTATTCATTGGAACCATTGGTATAAAAAACCTTCGGTGTATTTTCACTGGCACGGGGGTTGTCCAGCAGTCCATCGGATAAACCCGTGATGGGATCAGTCTGGGCAGTATCGGCAAACGGGTAGGCCGTGGCATTAAACTGTCCGCGATTGACCACGTCTGCACCGGGGCGATTGGCATCGATTCTAGAAGAACCGGCAACATGCGCAAACACACCGTCGTAGACTTTGCGGTCATCTTCATCGGTATTGAAACCCAGGTAAAGAAAGGTACGCAGAAACCTGCCGGATTGCGAGATACCGAATGTCATCA
>JAYPJO010000172.1:578-4383 GCA_038128465.1 Gammaproteobacteria bacterium | reverse complement strand
CTGAGGAATTAAATACCGAGACCTGGTTGCTACCGATAATATTGACGTCCCCTTCACACTGAAGCGCAAGAAAGGGTCCTCCTCCCCAGTGGCGACACATGCCACAGTGACAGGCTCCAACATTTGGCTTTAATGCTTTTGCTTCAATTTCTACAGCACCACAAAGGCACTGCCCTTTTGCATCAATGGTGTCGCTCATCGGTCAAACCTCCAATTTTTAATTATCCAGATATAACACTGTGCTAGTGGTTTACCGGAATCTCAATCACACCTTCCAGATACTTCACGGCATGTCCTGAAATCAGGACCCTGTCTCCGGCAAGTTCAAGTTGCAAATCACCGCCACGCTGAGATAACTGTCTTGCCCGGAAAGTTGTCTTGCCAAGCTGTTCAGCCCAGTAGGGTGCCAGTTTGGTATATGCTGAACCGGTTACCGGGTCTTCATCAATGCCTGAACCTGCGGCAAAAAAACGAGCCACAAAATCATAGTCAGCAGCAGACGCTGTTACAATGACACCGCGTGCATCCGTGCGCCTGATCAAACCATGATCCGGTATAATGTCCCGAATGTCTTCTTCACTTTCATACACCAGGACATAGTCTGTATTCTTCAGGCAGGCCCGGGGCTTCAGGTTAAAGGCCTGTTCCAGGCCAGCGGGCAGATCACAGGGTTCTGGTTTCTGGCTGGGAAAATTCAGGGTAAGTAATTCCCCGTTTTTAGTCACCATCAACTTACCTGACAGGGTGTTGAATACTAATTCATCACTACCAAAGTCCAGTTCATTGAATAAAACATAGGATGTTGCCAGGGTGGCATGCCCACATAATCTGACTTCAACAGTGGGGGTAAACCAGCGTAAGTTAAACTCATCATCCGCCGGGACAAAAAATGCTGTCTCCGCCAGATTGTTTTCTGCTGCTATATCCTGCATAACTGCATCATCCAGCCATTCAGGCAAAGGAATAACTGCAGCCGGATTGCCACTAAAGGCTTTATCCGTAAAAGCATCAATCTGAAAAATTTTTAATTTCATTACGATAGTGAGCTATTCTTAAGACAACTCTTAAGATAAAATTTAAATACTAGAATTGAAGCCCTGCAAAAAAATAAACAGCCCGCTTAGCTCAGTTCTGATGACTGCCGTCACACATCGGTTTGTTATCAGAGATTTTACAGCCACAAAAAAATACTTTTCTGGTAGTTTCAGCCTGATAGGCGACTGGCGCAAATTCTGTACCTCGATGTGAACCGTCACAAAAAGGCTGTTTAGTACTTTGTCCGCATGAACACCAATAATATGTTTTACCGGCTTCAACATCGGTAGCATAAGGTGTATCTGCTGCTCTGACTGGATCACTCATCATTAACCTCCAACTGTACTTACTTTTTAACTACCAGATTTTTACACGCTGTTCTGGTGACAAATACAGCGCGTCACCTTCCTGTACATCAAAGACCTCATACCAGTGATCCATATTTCTTACAATACCATTAGTCCTGGCTTCACTGTGTGAATGCGGGTCGCTGGTAATGCGAACCTCAAGATTCTCATCACGATAAAGTCGACGCCAGACCTGGGCCCAGCCCATATAAAAGCGTTGATCTCCGGTAAACCCATCAATAACAAGTGGCTCTTCTCCATTGAGTGACAACTGGTACGCTTTATAGGCAACAGCCAGGCCACTAAGATCCCCGATATTCTCGCCCAGGGTGAATGCACCATTTAAAAATTTCCCCGGTAAAACTTCGAACTGCTCGTATTGTGCAACCAGTGCATTTGCCCGTTCCGAAAAAGCATTGGCGTCTGCTTCAGTCCACCAGTCTCTGAGCATGCCATCACCATCAGATTTGCGACCCTGATCATCGAAACCATGACTGAATTCATGGCCAATAACCGCGCCTATGGCTCCATAATTGACTGCATCATCTGCAGCTACATTAAAAAATGGCGGCTGTAAAATGGCTGCCGGAAAAACGATCTCATTCATATTTGGATTGTAGTAGGCATTAACAGTATGCGGGGTCATATACCATTCACCGCGATCAATGGGCTGACCCAGTTTACTGACTTCCCTATTATGCTCGAATCGTCTTGAACGCATGACATTACCTACCAGGTCATTTTCCATCACTTCAACACCGCTGTAATCTTTCCAGGCATCAGGATAGCCAATCTTGGTGGTGAATTTAGCCAGCTTGTTCTGCGCTTCAGCCCTGGTGGCAGCTGTCATCCATTCCAGTTCATCTATACCAAGCCTAAATGCATCACGCAGGTTTTCGATCAGTTCATCCATACGCTGCTTTGACTCTTCCTGAAAATGTCGATCGACATAGAGTTTGCCGACTATCTCGCCCAGAGCGCTGTCAACAGCATCCACACCACGCTTCCAGCGCGGCCGGTTTTCTTCAAGGCCACTCAATACACCACCTTCAAATGCAAACTTTGCATCAACAAAATCCTGGCTGAGGAAAGATGCATAGGCGTTAATCAATTTAAATCTGGTGTAGTCCTGCCATTGCGTCAGGCCCACTTCAGTCCAGATAGTACTCAGCTCTTCAAAAAAACTGGGCTGGCTGATGATAAATTCATCGGTAAACATGCCTAGCGCCTGCATAGTCGCGGCCCAGTCAATAGCCGGAGATAACTCCTGCAAATCAGCAGTGCTCAGTTTGTTATAGGTAAGTTCCCTCTGCCTGTTCTGCACCCTGTCCCAGTGAGCCTGGGCCAGCCGGTTTTCAATTTGCATGACAGAATCTGCGACATCATCTCCATTTGCAAAGCCAGCCAGTGACATCACTTCACTGATATAAGCCGAATAAGCCTGCCTTGCTTGCAAAAAAGAATCATTGTCTGTCACCAGATACCAGTCACGATCTGGTAACCCAAGACCCGACTGAAATACATTGGGAACATATTGATCAGTCTGGCGTTCATCCACATCAATATAAAAACTGAAAGGCATCTGCACCCCGATATAATTCATGGCTGCCATCACCCTCATCATCTCTTCCTTGTCTGTTACTTCGTCAATTTCGGCCAGACTGTCGGTCAGTGGGTTAATACCAAGGTTTTCGATCAGGTTTTCATTCATGAAGGTCTGGTAAAAATCGCCAACTTTTTGCGCATCAGTTCCGATGGCTGCATCAATGGCAGCGGCTTCCTCAATCAGTAAGCGTAAATTTTCTTCTGCCTCATCTGCCAGGGCTGTAAATGAACCGTAGTTGGATTTGTCGGCGGGAATGTCAGTCGTAGACAGCCATACGCCATTCACATAGCGGTAAAAGTCATCTCCCGGCCTGACCGAGTCATCCATGTATTCCAGATCCAAGCCTGAAGTAAGAACCGGATCATCACTTCCAACATTTGCTTCCGAATCCACAGTTGAGGATTGCGGTGTCGAATCGATAGAAGACTGTTCTGAACAGGCTACAGTAAGCGCACATAAGACCAGAAAAACCAGAATTCGTTGAAACATTTATTGTCACCTTTTGCTTGCTGATTAAGTGTTCATGCTCGTTGTCTCGAAGCCGGTTGGGCAGTATAAATCGCCTGATCGGCCTTCTTCAATCCACATGCCAGTATTACTCAGCAGATTTCTTGCCAATGCGCTTTTTTGGAGCAAGTCTATGCTGCTATGCAGCAATTTGGTTCATGCCTGTTTTATAAAAATATAATGGGAATAAAAATATTTTAATATTATCAATGTTTTACAAAATAAAAGCTTGCAGGCATAGTTGGCATCTGAATTGCATCGTATACAGTAGCGCATTCAAAACATCCCCTTTCTGAATCCGCTTCTGAAA
>JAYPJO010000172.1:0-568 GCA_038128465.1 Gammaproteobacteria bacterium | reverse complement strand
TCTTGGCCCTGCGGTGATACTGCAGGGCTTTTTTTTGAGCTGAAATTAGTCTGGCCTAAACCCTGACGTCCTTTCAGTTTTAATGAAATGTTCCCGGTAATATCGTAGTTCATTTATTGAATCACGGATGTCTTCAAGGGCAAGATGGGCGCTTTGCTTGCTTATGCCGTCCATTAATTCCGGGCGCCAGCGTTTTGCCAGTTCTTTGAGTGAGCTGACGTCAAGATTTCTGTAATGAAAAAAAGCCTCCAGTTCCGGCATATAACGGGCCAGAAAACGACGGTCCTGACAGATACTGTTGCCACACATTGGCGAGTAACCCTTTTCGCAATATTGGGCAAGAAACTGCAAAGTTAACTGCTCTGCATCACTTTCACTGGTCGGACTTAATTTCACCCGTTCAACCAGACCCGAGCTGCCATGATGCTGCTGGTTCCATTCGTCCATTCCGGCCAGGGTTTCATCAGATTGATTAATTGCCAGCACCGGACCTTCTGCAACAACCTGCAAATCCGTATTTGTAACGATAGTGGCAATTTCAATGATACGGTCAGACTCGGGAATTAGC
>JAYPJO010000171.1:0-4395 GCA_038128465.1 Gammaproteobacteria bacterium | reverse complement strand
GATGGACTGGATGGACGTATGGCGCGTCTGACCAATACCCAGAGTGCCTTTGGCGCCGAATATGACTCCCTGTCTGACCTGCTGGCCTTCGGGGTTGCACCGGCTTTAATCTGCTTCAGCTGGGCCTTGTCTGACCTTGGAACGCTGGGTTGGACGGCAGCCTTCTTTTATGTAGCCTGTGCAGCATTACGCCTGGCTCGTTTTAATGTGCAACTGGGAACCGTCAACAAGCGCTTTTTTGTGGGTTTATCCAGCCCGGCAGCTGCGGGATTGGTTGTGGCCATGGTATGGGTCTGCGTTGAATACAGTGTGGAGGTTAATACGTTTGTGGCTCTGATGGCCGCTGTCTTAACTTTTATTGCAGCGCTGCTGATGGTATTGAATATTCATTACTTCAGCTTCAAGGACATGGATTTTAAAAATAGGGTGCCGTTTTTCTTCATCCTGATGGTCATCGTGCTGTTTGTTATTATTTCCTGGGACCCCCCAGTTGTGTTATTTATTATGGCCCTGATGTATGCTGTTTCGGGTCCCATCATGACGTTTTACAGGTACCAGAAGAAAATCAAGCAAGACAGGCAAGAAAGCTCTGAAGCAAAAGCGGAAAAAAGCATGGCGGCAGAACAGGAAAGTCAGCCCTGACATAATGGCTTAACTGGACTTGAGTTACTTGTAACTTTTTCCAAACCCGATACTCTATGTTGTAAAGCATAAGCAGGTGAAACCATATATAGGTTAGTGCGATATGATTATTAAGACCAAAAAGAAAATTCCATCTTCACAGATTACATCCGAGAGCAGTTATCGTAATCGCAGACAGTTTCTGAAACAGGGTGCCAATGTTGCGATGGGTCTCGGGGCAGTCGGCAGCGGCCTGCTTTCACCTACCGCTATCGCACAAGCTGAATCACTTGCATCGCGCAGTGCACAACAGCTGAATCTGGCGCAAAAGCCAGACTGGTTAGCACAAAAAATGACAGCTACCAGGCCAGTGCCGAATTCCGGACCATATACTACTGATGAAGCCATGACGCCTTATACAGATGTCACGACATACAATAATTTTTACGAATATGGTACCGCTAAAGATGACCCTGCCCGAAATGCCAGAAATTTTCAGATCGAACCCTGGACTGTTGAGATCACAGGCGAAGTGAACAAACCGGGAATTTATACCCTGGAGGACATTCTTGCTCCACATACTTTTGAAGAGCGTATTTACCGCCATCGTTGTGTAGAAGCCTGGTCAATGGTGATTCCCTGGATAGGTTTTCCTTTGGGTGACCTGATCAGTCGTTTTCAGCCAACCGGTAATGCCCGGTTTGTGGAGTTCCAGACCCTGGTTGATCCGGATCGTTTTCCTGAACAGAGTTCCCGCTTTTCAGTCATTGACTGGCCTTACCAGGAAGGCTTACGTCTGGATGAAGCCATGCACCCGTTAACCCTGATTGGTGTTGGTGTGTATAACGATGTATTACCTGCACAAAATGGCGCACCTCTGCGCCTGATCGTGCCCTGGAAATATGGCATAAAAGGTATCAAATCCATTGTGCGGATGAACTTTACCCGAGAGATGCCAAATACCAGCTGGAATGATATCAATGCCAGGGAATATGGTTTTTACATCAATGTTAACCCTGAGGTCAGTCATCCACGCTGGAGTCAGGCAACAGAAAGGCGTCTGCCATCTGGTCTGTTTGACCGGCGTATAGAAACACAGATGTTTAATGGTTATGCCGACGAGGTGGCACATTTATATGCTGGCATGGATTTAAGGGTAAATCACTAGCATCTGTTTCAAGGCTGGAGAGTCAAAGTGCTTATCAAAACCAGAAAAGAAATTCCTTCTTCTGAGATTACGCCAAAATCAGTTTACGTAAACCGGCGGGACTTTTTAAAAGATTCTGCCAATATTGCACTGGGTGCAGGTGCGCTGGG
Source organism: Gammaproteobacteria bacterium (assembly GCA_038128465.1). Lineage (GTDB taxonomy): Bacteria > Pseudomonadota > Gammaproteobacteria > Pseudomonadales > Pseudohongiellaceae > UBA5109. Next base: position 2,457 of record JAYPJO010000171.1, on the reverse strand, counting down.
TGCCGGACTGGTTTCACCGACCATCCTGGCACAAAGTGGTTTAAGGGGCAGGGCGCCGGCTGATATTAACCTGGCATCGAAACCAGACTGGCTGGTTGAAAAAGTGAGCAATCGCAGTGATGCGCCTGCATCCGGCCCATACACAACAGATGAAAACCTCACTCCTTTTGAAGATACGTCAAATTACAACAACTTCTTTGAGTTTGGCACCGGTAAGGGTGATCCCGCCAGCAGGGCCAGTGAGTTCAGAATTGATCCATGGTCAGTCGAGATCGCGGGCGAGGTGAACAGACCCGGCAACTATACGCTGGAAGACATTTTGCGGCCGCATAGCATGGAAGAACGAATCTATCGCCTGCGTTGTGTTGAAGCCTTCTCCATGGTTGTACCCTGGATAGGCTTCCCCCTGGCAGACCTGATCAATCGTTTTGAGCCAACCGGCAATGCCCGCTTTATAGAGTTTGAAACACTATATGATCCTGACCAGATGCCTGGCCAGGCTGCCCGAACGTCATCCCTAGGCTGGCCCTACCGGGAAGGGCTGCGCATGGATGAAGCCATGCATCCGCTGACCATTCTCGCAACGGGGATGTACGATGATATTCTGCCTGCACAAAATGGTGCGCCCTTGCGACTGGTTGTACCCTGGAAATATGGTTTCAAAAGCATCAAGTCTATTGTGCGTATCAATTTCAGGGAAGATATGCCCCGCACAGCCTGGAATGATTACGCCGCAAATGAATATGGCTTTTATTCCAATGTAAACCCTGACAAGAGTCATCCGCGCTGGAGCCAGGCCATGGAAAGACGTTTGCCGGCCGGATTGTTTGATCGGCGGATTCCGACGCAGATGTTTAATGGGTATGGTGATGAGGTCGCCTCCCTCTACACAGGCATGGACCTAAATATTTATTACTAGGTTATTGCGATTGATATTTTGACTTAATGCTGCGTTGCATAAGTTCTCAGTCGGTCACTAGAATTAAATAGCGCGGTCTGTTTCGCATTTATACTTCGTTAAAAATGTGCTCAGTCAGTCATTTATTTACCATATAAACTCATTCCCTGTGCGCATTTTTGCCTCGTATAAATGCCAAACATCACACGCTTAATATTGATTATTCTGTCTGGTTAATAAACATTGAAACAAAATGGCTGGAAGGTAGTCTCTTTCTGTAAGATGTAGTCAGCCTTCTATTATTAAGGCTACAGTTATAAGGAAAGTTGAGTTGAAATACACCGTTATTATCAAACCCATAGTTTTTCTGTTGTTTCTCTCGCCAGCGTTATATTACTTTTACGCGGTTTATCTTGCGTTGACGGGGCAGAACATTCTGGGTCCTGATCCGGCTCAGGCACTGGCACTGGCAACTGGAGAGTGGTCTATTCGCATACTGGTGGCTGCGCTGGCTATTACCCCGTTACGGTATTTGCTCAATATGCCAAAGCTCTGGAACTACCGGCGCATGATTGGCTTGTTTGCCCTGTTCTATGTTTTTTTACATATACTGGTGTTTCTGATGTTTTTGTTGCAGTGGCAATGGGCTGATATAGGTCGGGAGATTGTTGAGCGACCTTATATCACGATCGGGTTTATAGCATTTGTATTACTGCTGCCTCTGGGTGCAACCTCATTTCAGGCGGCGCAAAGAAAGCTCAAACGAAGCTGGAAAAAGCTACATCAGCTGGTTTACCTGATCAATATACTGGCGGTAATCCATATACTCTGGATAGTTCGCTCAAGCTATTTTGACGCCCTGCTATATGGATCTCTGGTTTTTCTGTGTCTGGCCTACAGAATACTGCGTAAATACAGCCGGCCAGTACGCCAGTTTGCACTGCTGAAATAAGCCTTTTTGAAGCTGCAGATCAGGGTCGAAAAAGGGCCGAAATCCGGGTCTGAAAACAGCCTTAAAAAAACATCTTTATTTTCTCTTAACCCCTTGCTAGTTCTGGCCGTATCTGTATAATGCGCGTTCCTCATTTGGGGGAAGCTCTTTAACAAGTCGATCAAGTAATAGATGTGGGTGTTTGCCTGACGTGTTTGCGTACAAAAAACGTAGACCAATAGGTAAACAACTGCGTTGATTCAACGAAGCTGTTTTTTGTAATTTTTACAGAAAGCAGACTTCTCAACAGTAGTTTTATTTATTGAGTCTGATCCTCTTTTCTGACTGTCTATTGATGGAAAGAAAGCGGATAAAAGAATAGTCATCATTAATGTCCTGTAGTCTTTAATGATGCAAAATTTTTAACTGAAGAGTTTGATCATGGCTCAGATTGAACGCTGGCGGCAAGCCTAACACATGCAAGTCGAGCGGTAACAGATCGCTGTGATCCCTTCGGGGTGAACTTGATGCTGACGAGCGGCGGACGGGTGAGTAACGCGTAGGAATCTACCCAGTAGCGGGGGATAGCTCGGGGAAACTCGAATTAATACCGCATACGCCCTACGGG
>JAYPJO010000170.1:2684-4440 GCA_038128465.1 Gammaproteobacteria bacterium | reverse complement strand
GAATATAGCATCCGTTCCGGTGATACGCTGGCGAGTATAGCCAGACGTTTTGATACATCCGTTACAGAGCTACAGGCCGTCAATAATATTAGCAGCCACATGATTTTTCCGGATCAGAAACTGATGATTCCAGGAACTGGTATTAACAGCGATATTTCACTGGCCTCCAATTTTCCTGGCCAGCAATCCTTGCGCTATGGCAAGGCGCTTTATCGCCCAATAAGATTGACAGATGATTTCCAGCTGGTTGAGCAGGCTGGGTCCACACCTGAAAACATGCTTATGGCAGTCAGCCTCAGTGATGATTATGTTGAAGAACTGCTGGTTCCAACAATTTATCAGGTTCGCCGTGGTGACACACTGGGACAGATTGCAGAACGCTTCAATGTTTCCGTCAGGGATATCCAGAACTGGAATAATATACGTGGTACTACAATTTATGCCAGGCAGGAATTAACTTTGCACACAGCAGCTTCAGCGCCCAGTCCACAGCTTTACAGAGTGCAACGTGGTGACAATCTTGCTGCCATTGCCAGACGTTTTGGGATGACAGTGGCTAACCTTAAGCGTCTGAACGGCCTGAATAGCGATCTGATTTTTCCCGGTCAGGACCTGCAGCTGAATTAACTGCTTTTCCTCTTCACTAGAGTAAGGCTCCAGGCTCAAAAAAGGAAGAAAAAAGTAAGTTTTTACTTATTTTTCCACTCGACAGCCAAAGCTCTGGACGAAATCTACTCTGATGTTTATGCTTTCCGCACCATATAATTAGTAGTCTATTTATCGATTTACATTTATAATAACAAAAACTCAGGAGTTGAAAATGAAAATGAGTAAATTAAAGCTTGCCCTTGTCGCCGGTTTGCTGATTTCCAGTACCGGTGCCGCAGCACAGGAAATGAATTTTTTTGTTACCAGCGCTGGTTCTGGTTTTGGTGGCAATCTGGGCGGTCTGGCCGGTGCTGATGCCCGCTGTCAGGCACTGGCTGCTGTGGCAGGTGCTGGCGATAAAACCTGGCATGCCTATTTGAGCACCCAGGGCATAAATGCTGTTAATGCCCGTGATCGTATTGGTACTGGACCATGGTATAACGCCAATGGCGATATGATTGCCAGAAATCTGGATGAGCTGCATAACGAAGATGACAACAGACTCAGTGTACGAACTGCACTTGATGAGCATGGCAGACCTGTTCCTTATGTTGGCCTTGATGATGACGGAGCACCTTTACCTCTAGAGCTTCAAATCAATGCAAATGTTCAGCATGATGCGTTAACAGGTTCAGACGCTAACGGCATGGCTTATCCAGCAGGAGACGATATGACCTGTAATAACTGGACATCCGCTGATGAAGGTACAGCAATGCTTGGACACATCGACCGCCGCACATTAGGGCCCGGTGTCTCACCATGGGCAACTGCTCACCCTTCTGCCGGTTGTAGTCAACAGGCGTTGATCAATACTGGTGGTTCTGGCCGCTATTATTGTTTCGCCATTGACTAATAACAGCTGTTTATGATGAAGAGACTGATCTGCCTGGCCTTATTCTTAGGCCAGGCATTTACATTACATGCCCAGGAAAGCGATATCGTTGGTTATTGGGATCAACCTGCTCCTGGTCTTTCATTGGGCGGAGTTGCTGCCTTATTCGGGTTTATCGAAGATGCCATTGAACGGGCAGATGGACCACCGGTCGTTGGCTTTTACCGTAGACCACGCAAATAAGAACCTGGTTGCCAGGCCCGGACATATGAACGG
>JAYPJO010000170.1:0-2674 GCA_038128465.1 Gammaproteobacteria bacterium | reverse complement strand
AAGCTCTTTCCAGGGCACTGACTTATGACAGTGCATTACTTGGTGTGCCTGAACATGTCTGCATGCGACATCCTTCTACCTACTCTTACTGGGGACCGGCCAATCTGCGTATTGCTGCCGAACTCGACTACAATCTCGATGTCATATCCTATTCGATAGGCGGCACTTTCAGACGGGCTGATCGTACGATCTGGATGGACGGGCGTGAGCACCCTTCCGAATATGCACCCCATACCTGGGCTGGCTTCACAACCGGGCGTTGGGAAAATGGCACATTGATCACTAAAACAACTCATCTTAAATGGGGCTGGATACGGCGTAATGGCGTACCCAGTAGCGATCAGGCAACTGTTTATACCTATTACCAGCGTAATGGTGATGTCTTAACCATAACCTGGTTTGTTGATGACCCGCATTACCTGACTGACACTTACATCAAATCTGCAGATTTCATCGCTGCCCCTCGCGGAGCCTCAATAACTGAATTTGGGATAGAGGCTCCTGATGCCACAAATGGTGTTTTTTCCCAATGCCTGAACCGGGCGGAAATTGCCAGACCCGAAAAGCATTATGTCCCTCACTACCTGCCCGGTGAAAACCCATTTATTGGTGAATGGGCTGAAGAAATAGGTGTTCCCGTGGAAGCAACTCTGGGCGGAGAAGAAACAGCTTATCCTGAATACAAAGAGTTTCTGAAAGAATGAAGCTATATAAGATTTTTCCAGTATGGCTTATACGGTCTTTGACACTGGGCTTGTTGCTACTCTTGCATTCAGGCAACTCCAGTGCCCAGATGTCACCATCCGAGCCACCCGTAACAGGCGACCTTGAAATTATCCATGTGCAGGGGCAGGTTTGGCTGATTGCAGGCGTTGGTGGAAATATTGCAGTCCAGGCTGGTGAGCAAGGTATATTTATTGTTGATACCGGTGCTATTGAATTCAGTGAAGACCTTATACAAGCGATAGCCAGTATCTCAGATCGTCCAATCCGGTATATCGTTAATACTTCTACAGCCAATCAGCATACCGGTGGAAATGCCGCAATGGCCTCCCTGCCCGGAGGCTCAACCAGCGGGGCCGAGCGTGGTGCCCGAATAAATATCATCTCTCAGGAGAATGTACTATTTCGAATGAGCACTGCCAGAGACGATGACGGAGAACGTATATATCCTCAGCTTGCATGGCCTACTGACGGATACTATGAAGGCCAGCGGGGTCAGATATTTAACGGGGAGGCCATTGATATTATCCATATGCCCAATGCCACCAGTGATGGTGACAGTATTGTATATTTCAGGGGATCTAACGTTCTGGTCAGTGGCGACATTTTCACCACTATCGGGTTGCCAATGATTGATTATGCCAAAGGTGGTACTTTTCAGGGTCTAATTGCTGCACTGGATCGCATGTTGGATATCACCATTTCCGATGATCTGGCAGAGGGTGGAACTTACGTCATTCCCGGGCATGGCTACATTTCAGATGAAGCCGATCTGGTTGAATTCCGCGATATGACCTATATCATCCGTGACCGCCTGCAACGATTAATTAATGAAGAAGGTTTAACGCTTGAGCAGGTAAAACAGGCCAGGCCTGTACTTGGCTGGGAAAGTCGTTATACCAGGCCCGGCTGGACAGTAGATATGTTTCTTGAAGCCGTTTACGATGAATTTCAATAAAACTGCCGGATACAATTAATTTCAACATGAAACCTGTTAAAGCATTCAAATTTTCCTTAAAGCTCTTCACCGTTTTTTTGTTCGGTGTTCCCGGATTGTCTTTTGCCCAGGAAGAAGAATCTGTATACCAGCGGTTTGCTCCGATTGAGCTAACCGGCAACTGGGTATCTGTGGTAACTGAAGACTGGCATATGCGAATGATCACTCCTCCAGTGGGAAACTTTGATGGTCTTCCCTTAACGGTCAGAGCTCAGGAAATTGCCAGCGCGGTAGATCTGGAGCAACTGGAAAGTGACGGTCAAGCCTGTCAGGCCTATGGTGCTGCCAGACTCCTAAGAGAGCCGGGACGTGTGCGGATTTCCTGGGAAGATGCTGATACATTGAAGATAGAAACTGATGCCGGTGAACAAACCCGTCTATTACATTTCGATAATATCCCGACAGCAGGCGCTCCCAACCTGCAAGGACACTCTATTGCAAGTTGGCAATACGCTGCTGGCTTTGATCCGGACAGAGCTTTATTGAATCCAGGTCAGGCCGGAACAAGAAGGCTACTTAACAGGCGTCCGGCCTTGCAGCCAGAGGGCGGCAAGCTCTATGTTGAGACAACGAACCTCAGCCCTTCAATGTTACGTAAAAATGGAGTTCCTTTGAGCGCTGACACTGAACTTAAGGAATACTTCAATACACTGAGGGAGCCCGATGGTACGGAATGGCTTATCGTGACGACTATTGTGCGTGATCCACTAAATTTGCTGGTTGATCATGTTACCAGCACGAACTTTCAGCGCGAAGCTGATGACTCCCGTTGGAGCCCGACGCCCTGCTCCCTTTTAAATAACTGAGTTGCTTTAAAGTATTCCGGTTCATCCCAACTCAAAAATGAATTCTCAGCAATCTTCAAAATCAGTCATAGAACAGACTCTGGCTGCTTCCTTAGCCGCTTCAATTTCAGCAGTAATCAGCTCCTGCTCAAGAGCCTGCACATAAAGC
>JAYPJO010000169.1:0-4451 GCA_038128465.1 Gammaproteobacteria bacterium | reverse complement strand
CTGCTCTAAAGAATTCAAGGTTTTTTTCCATAATTTCAGAATGGCTAATCACATTATTCAAGCCGCACATCACAGCGAGGTGGATGCCTGACTATATTGATTGGGTGCTATTCGACAGTAATTGCCTCAGAACCAGCCGGTAGAGAAAATACCATACCGTCCTCAGTCAACAAAGCACCCTCCGGCACTGCATTAGAAAATGCCGTTTGTGCCAAGGCGTTTCGTGGTGAAGGTACCAGATGATAGAGTGCTAGCTGACCGATATTTGGCGAATCCACTAACCGCTGTAGATCATCGGTGTTGGCGTGATAGTCCTGGATATCATGGAGCACCGTCGCTATCCTGATGTTTCCCGCCCTGCGACTAAATCCTTCCAAAGTCTGGACGAGACGTAGCATCATGGCATCGTGTAGAACCAGGTCAGCGCCATCAGACATCTCGATGATCGTATCTGTCACCAGGCTATCGCCACTAACCACCACAGAGCGACCCTCATAGTCAAAACGATATCCAAAGGCCGGTTCAATGGGCGGGTGTGAGACCACGAATGCAGTGATGCGCAACCCGTCTTGCTCCAGAATAACTCCTTCGCTAACTCGCATTGATTCAAGGACGCCGAGTTCAGGATCAAGTAATTCCTCACCATGGTGAGCGACCCTATATCCGCGGTCTAGCTCGTAGGCAATGTTCAAACCATCCACCAGTCTACCTACCCCTTCTGGTCCGATAATTTGCAGCGGAGCAGGCCGACCTGCTACCCAGGAATTGAGATTATGATCACCAATATCAGAGATATGGTCTGAGTGAAAGTGTGTCACCAGGATGCCGCGAAGCTTTGCCATAGGAATCCCGGTCAGGTTCGCAACTGCTGCAGAACCCGAGCCAGCATCCACCAGGTAAAGATGCTCAGGCGTCTCCACCGCGACACAAGCTTGGGCACGACCTTCTGCTGGAATGGGCGAAGAGGTACCGCACATTGTCACCCTGAACCCGTCAAAATCTGTATCTATCGTGGCGTTGTCCTGTGCCAGGACCAATGTTGTGACAAGTGACATAGCAATACTCGTAAAAATACTTCTCATACTGATCATTGCAATTCACTCCTCATTCTTTATGTACATAGACTAATTGGCTGTCCAGCCATTTTTCTTGTTTTGGGGCATTATGAGATTGCATTCAGAGCTTAGCAGGCAATGTCCGCTAAGGATAGTTAGCTGTCCTTACCAATAAACACGCAATATCATAGAAAATCAATGGGTCATCGAATAAATCACCGCATTCGTTCCCAGTCTGAAGGCATCAGTTGAGGGTAACAGGGGCATCGCACCGTCAGCATACCAGTCCCAGAAGTTGGCCAGGTCATTATTATGTCCGGCAAGAATAGCGATATCGCCTTTCGGGTTGAACAAGCCATAGTAAGTAATTTCGCCACCGGGGACATAGTTGGCCATGTCCTGGAAATCATCGATGGGATTAAGAATCTGGAAAACCGGCTCATTGATACTGAGCGGAACAAAAGTATTTTCGGGAAATGCTCTTTTAACCTGGGAGGCCATTTGCGCCCACTGCCAGGAACCGTCAAAGTCATCCATGATGACAAAGCCTCCACGCAATATGAATTCTCTGAGGTTGATAACTTCCTGGTCGGTCAGTTCCATCTCACCTGGCTCCGATACATAGGCAAAGGGATAATCAAACACCTCGTCGCTACCAAGCTCCACAATTTTGTAGGATGTGATTTCAAGATTAATGCGGGTCGTGCGTTCCAGGAATTCATTTAGGTTCTGGTCAGATTGCGGGTAATTGTGTGACCAGCCCATGTGGCCGATATCGCCGTTGGTACCAAAATGCCAGCGAGCGACGATTAATTCAGTTGCAGGTGGTGTAGGTTGCATGTTGATATTGCGGGCACGAAGGAATTGTGTATAAGCCAGGCTGGAAGCTAAGGCAGAAAGAATAAGCACAATTACGCTAAAGAATTTGGCCATAAGCTTTTAGATAAAAAAGCAGCATGTTTGCCAGCATCTTATCAAGAATGCCGATTGTCTGACACTTACAACTAAGGCCTGTATTCAAAGACCTTGCCGGCATGGGTCAGGCTCAGTTTGTTGCCGTCATCACTGGCTTCAGTATGACCGATGACCTGGGCATCAATGTTGAATTCGCTTGCTGTTGCTATGACAGTCTCTGCATCATCGTGTCGGCAGTACACTTCCATGCGGTGCCCCATGTTGAAGACCTTGTACATTTCTTTCCAGGGCGTTTTTGATGCAGCCTGAATCGCTTTAAACACGGGTGGTGTCGGAAACAGGTTGTCCTTGATGAAGTGAACATTATCAGCAAATTTCAGGCACTTGGTCTGGGCGCCACCGGAACAGTGAATCAGGCCCTGAATCAGACCCGGATGCTGCTCCAGCAGGTTGTAAATCACCGGCGCATAGGTGCGGGTTGGACTGAGGATGGCTTCACCGACCGTGAAGTCTGAATCGGGCAGGGGGTCTTCGAGTTTATAGGGGCCGCAATAAACCAGGTCACTGCTGACATTGGCATCAAAGGATTCCGGGTAATTTTCAGCATAATATTTGCTGAGCATGTCGTGTCGTGCGCTGGTCAGGCCGTTGCTGCCAATGCCGCTGTTGGGTCTGTCTTCATAGGAGCTTTGTCCGGTTGATGACAGGCCAACGATGGCAAGACCGGGTTGAATGAGATCGCCACTGATAACGTCTTTTTTCTTCATCACGGCAACGGCACAACTGTCGACAACAATGGTGCCGGTCAAATCACCCACATCCGCTGTTTCACCACCGCCACTGTAGATTTTTACGCCGAATTCCCGCAGCCTGGCCATGAAATTTTCGCTGCCTTCTATCAATGCCCCGACCACCTCACCAGGGCAGTTCAGGGCATTGCGGTTAACCGTATTGGAGAGCAGGATGCGTCCATTAACACCAATGCAAAGCAGATCATCCAGGTTCATGACGATGGAGTCCTGAGAAATACCATGAAACACCGAGGTATCACCGGTTTCCTTGTAAGCCAGGTAGGCAATAATCGATTTGGTGCCACTACCGTCGGCATGAATGACATTACACTGGTCAGGATTTCCGGTCAGGTAATCTTCCGTCACCTTGCAGAAGGCATTGGCAAACAGACCATGATCGAGATTGTCGACGACATTGTGAACTTCGGTCTTGTCAGAAGAAACACCGCGGGCCTGGTAACGGCCAATACTTTCGTCCGGACTGGCGACGATATAGCCACTGCGGTCCTGGGCCTGGATCAGGCCTCGAAACTCAAGCTGGCGAAATGCCTTGGCAACGGTATTGGCGGCGAGTGAATATTCTTCAGCCAGCGCACGAATGCTGGGCAGTTTTTCACCGGGCTTTAATTCCCCGGTGTTTACCTTAAAATGAATCTGATCGACGATTTGCTGGAAAATGGGAGTGGCATTGCTGCTATCGAGCTCTAGTTTCATCGTTTACCTTTGCATGACTATAAATATCGTTAAACAGTTCTTGCGTGAACATAGACGTTGAATTAATCTGTATTACCTGAATGATACAGATACTGCAGGCCCAGCTCAATGAAAATAGCCCTCGATATACAAAATGAATTTGATCCTGACTATATCGAGGCGATCAGGCAGCTTACTGGCTTGCCAATACTGAATAACTCAGATGCTGATCAATTTAGCCACAGCCTCTGTCTCGACGAGAGCGGTCTGTCTTTGCAACGTTTGCAGTCGGGTAGCGGCGAAACCAATCAACAACCAACCCGGGTGGATTTCAAAGATGCGGCTTTGCAGTATCGCCTTAACAGCTTTGGCAAGCAGCAGGGTCTGGCCAAGGCCGTGGGGTTGAACAGGCATGAACCGATGCATGTGCTGGATGCAACGGCAGGACTGGGGCGCGATGCCTTCATTCTGGCCAGCATGGGGTGTCAGCTGACCATGCTGGAGCAGTCGTCGATTATTTACGCTTTGTTGCAGGATGGTTTTAAACGGGCTGAACTTACAGACGATGAAGAACTACATGCCATTTTGCATAAAATGACCCTGCACCATGCTGACGCCAGAAACTGGTTTGACGATATCAGGCAGGGCAAACAGCCTGAACCGGATGTGATTTACCTGGATCCGATGTTTCCACCACGTCATAAATCGGCCAGTGTTAAAAAGGACATTGCGCTGTTACAGGATATTCTGGGTTATGACGAAGACAGTCAGGATTTAATAGCTAGTGCGTTGGGTTGCGCTAGGCATCGTGTGGTTGTGAAAAGACTGGGCAGCAAGCCGCAAAAACCCGGGAAAGGCGGGATCAAGCCCGGTTTCATTGTGCCCGGAAAGACAGCTCACTTTGAAGTATATGTGTAATCTATATGCTGGCTCAGAGCAGGATTTCAGTCAGCACTTTTTCATAGATCAGGGCAAGTTGATCCAGGTCGTCTACAGA
>JAYPJO010000168.1:0-4499 GCA_038128465.1 Gammaproteobacteria bacterium | reverse complement strand
GCTTACAATAGAGCAGAGGCCAAAAGATACTGTAGAAGGTGTATATCATTATGCTAGAGAGCTAGAAAAATATAAGGGTACAGATTCGGAATTTCGGTGTCAGGATATAATTTTGACATCATCAGGATCTAAAGGGCAAGATATCAATATAATTAACCCATGGGATTGTTTTGACTATGACCTTCATCCTTTAGATTCAAATTATATTCAATAGTTATTAAAAATATTGGGTTACCTATAAAGTAAGAACTATTAACCGATTAGTCTCACTACTTAATGAAAATATTGGTAAGTTCTTTAGAGCTACAGAGATGCTGGTGAAGGAGTATGGGTTTCTAGCATTAAAAATATTTTAGGCTTTAAAGGAGGTCTTTTTGTGTCTAACATTTTGTCTACCGCAACCCTAGTTCTGGATAAACTGTAAGGATTACAAAGACTTTAGAGTATAGGTGGTGCGGACGGAGAGACTCAGCAATATTGATTAACATATTGAATCTATTAATAATTATATAGTTTAGTTTTTTATAGTGTTACTATCAGTGTTACTAAAACTTATTATCACTCCCTTTTAATTACCTTACTTTGCATCCTTTAGGGGGTGGGTCTAATCAGAGGGCGGGGGTGTCATCCCAGGCTGTGTAGTTTAAGTAGTACCTGCGTAGACACATTAGAGGCAATTTTAGAAAAAAGGTGAAGTATCGAACGTCTGCTTTCGGCCAATAGCGGACATTTTGAGGGCAGCTTAAAACGTAAATTGCGCTCTAGCCCAAAGTGTTCTTCCTGGCTCATTTACTCGTGTTGTCTGATCAAATCCAGGGATAGACGCTCCCGCTCTACTGATGTGTTCGGCATAGCTCGTATCAAATAAATTATCAATTCCGCTTGTAAACATTAAATTGTCTGAATAACGCCAGCCGGCATTAAGTGAAAAGATATTTGCTGAATCAGTCGGCCCCAGGTCCTGTCCAACGATGTTTCCCCTATTAAGGTCATAACGGTTCTGAGCTGTAATACCTCGCCACAGTACACCTGCTGACCAAACATTGTTATCGTAAAACAAGCCCACCCGTGCTTCTAATGGAGGTAGCTGCGCTAATGTGACGTCATCGGTATCATTAGCTCCCCTGACGGAAGCAAGCGTCAACTCTGTTCTCCAGTTATCATTGATGCGATATAGGCTGTCTATTTCAATGCCCCATGTTCTTGCATCAATGTTTCTCACGATACTGGCGTTTCGTGTTCCTGGCATCATCCCACTCATCACGGGTTTCTGATAATTGGACTCGATCATCAGGTAATCCTGAATATCACTGACAAACATGGAGACGCTGCCTTCCCAGCCTGCAAGGTTATATATAAAGCCGACATCCACTTGTGTCGTTTTTTCAGGCTCAATCCCAATGGCACTAATGGATGATTCTGTTTCCTTAGCGATAATTTCCCAATAGTCCGGGAAGCGCTCACTGTGTCCTACCCCTGCAAAATAGATTACTGCACCATTTCTGGTAGAAGATTCTAGTCGTAAAAACTCACTATGCAGATTATCTTTCTGCTGTATTCCCGCCGTTGGATTTGGCATTGACATCATCATATTCAGTGCAACAGTTGACCGTTTATCTTCGACATTCCAGCGGTCAAGCCTCAGCCCACTGACTAGACGACTGGAGTTAGAGAAATCCCAGGTTGCTTCCCCAAAAATACCGGCCTGGTAAAATGCAGCATCCGGTGTGCGACTCATTGCCTCATAGGGCATCATTGATTGGTTCATGGTACTGCGAAAAGTATGCTCGTTAGATTGTGTATCAAGCCCGATAACAAAACGAGTATCTATCGAGGGTTTGAGAGACATAGCCAGTCGCGCTCCCATGGTCTCTCGGTCAGGATTCATCGCTGATGGAGATGTCAGCATTCCTGCTGGCTCCCTCAGCGTAAAATTATCCATCACGTGGTCAACGTAATTGTAGTAAGCATTAAAATCCACTGATTCAATGCTTGCCGTAAGGTTGCGTTTTTCAATTTTAAAACTGTAGTTTTCCCGTTTGAACTGGGATCCGTCAACGCTACGATCAGCATAAGCCGCTTCTCCATCACTTCTTGCAAGCCCCAGCTCAAGACGTGTGTAAGCATCAGGAGTCCATGCAACACTCAGCTGAGAACTCCAGCGCTCATATTGCGAGTGAACTTCATTTCCGTCACCATCCTGGTAATTGTTCTGACCTGATTCGGTTAAGGTGCCTCGGATGGAGTATTGAGGCGTACTGTAATTAAGATCTACGACTTCATCATGGCGATCAAAGCTGCCAATGACCATACTGCTATGCAATTCCCAGCCTGCTTCTGTTGGTCTATCATTATTTCGCTCAAACAACACAACTCCTGCAGAGTTGCCAGGGCCATACTGGACTGACTGGGGGCCTTTTATAACTCTGATCGTGTCATAAGATTCTGGGAATATATAAGCCGTAGGAGGGTCCATTCTGTTAGAACAGCCCCCTAAGATCATTTCACCATCCATCATCATGGATAATCGAGATCCTGCCATGCCTCGTAAGACCGGGTCACCATCAGAGCCCCCTTTGCGAATAACAGAAAAACCTGGAATCGTCTTTAAATAATCAGCGCCGTCATGGGCTGGAAGTGGTTGTCGGGGATTTTTTGGATTGGTAACAACTTCCAGAGGCGGGGGGAGCTTAATCTGTTACCCAACTATCTGAAATATAAGGAAATAGATACGGTTCAGTTAATGTCGATGTTGCAATCGATGTAGCAACGATTTCCTACTTGAAAAGGAACTGAACTCCCGTCCAACCAGTATTTTTTAATGACTGCTAACGGCCAGAAGCTGTCATTAAGCCTTTCTTTAATGAGTGAAGCGTGAGCTGTATCTACGGTACTGACAAGTTAACTTTTTTAATAAAGAAAAGTGGGATATTTTCATCCCTATACAAGTCAAACCGTCTGAAAGTTGGAGTTAACAGCCCGGTATTAGTGTGTTTTTACATTATTATTGTATCTTCAGCCCACGAGGGTAAGTTAACTTGTCAATACCTTTATTGATACTTTAATCAGGGAAAACACTCAGATCGATGCCCCACACCAGGGGAAGTAAATAAAGAACAATTATCGGTACAGATACTATGCCTACTATATTGAGTACTAAACCCGTACGTGCCATGTGTTTTACTTTCAGGTATTCACAGGAAAAAACAATGCTGTTGGCAGGTGTAGCCATTGGCAACATGAATGCCAGAGGGGCAGAGAAGCCGGCAGCCATAATCAGTGCATAGGGGTGTATCGACATGGCCGCAGCCATTCCTGCCAGTAAAGGCACCATGATCGTGGCAGTAGCGGAATTCGAGGTAAGCTCGGTGAGGAAAACAGTAAGCACGACAACAGCCAGCACAATCAGAAAAATTGGTGTGTTCCCAAGCACTTCCAACTGACTTGCCACCCATAAATCCAGGCCTGTCGACACGAAGGCTGCAGCTAAAGTAAATCCTCCCCCCATCAGTAAAAGGACTCCCCAGGGGATTTTCAATGCGGAAGGCCAGTCCAGTAATTTTTCACCTTACTTCATCTCCTTGATTTCCACCACTTCAGCTAATTTATCACCTGTTAAAGCCGCGCTAATCCCTGCTGCTGCTTTCTCTGCAATGTCTACCCGCGCATCTTGTGCTATATGAATGTAACGCTGACTTGTGGCGATGTTTTTATGACCCATTACTGCCATTATTTGGGCTGCTTCTGCGCCCGCTATGGCCATCTGAGAAGCTAGGGCGTGTCTTAATCCGTGTAGGCCAATCTCAGAGTTTAGTCCCGCTTCCTCCCTTATCAATCTCCAAGGTTTACTGAGGCTTATAGGGTTAGCACCTGCAGAAGGCTGGAAAACAAGCGAATCTTGGTCGCCTTTTGGCTGTTTTGCTATTAGGGCTTGTGCAGCACTTGGCAGTCCGATAACTCTATTTTCTTGTGTTTTTTTACCAGTTTTATGCTCTTTTAAAGGTATAAGAATCACACCTTTCTGCAGATCAATGTGCCTCCATCGAAGACCCGCTATTTCCCCTCTTCTAGCTCCTGTAAGGGCAATAACCCTAATTGCATCAGCAGCAGGGCCTCTCAATTTATGCTCATTCTCAAGCCTGTCTAACGTTTCAAAAAGTGACTTATATTCACCTTGAGTGAGTGTGACTTCCCGTCTAGAGTCTTGCCCTACTTTGAACCCTAGCGTTGGGTTCAGTTTTATAAGCCCTTGTTCGGTTGCCCACGTATAAGCACTCTTTAAAAGTCTAATTGCCATCCTTGCAGCACCTGGACCACCCTTCACTCTGGCAAGCCCTCTAAAGCCTGTTTTCTCTGTTTTGGCTGTTTTGCCTTTTTCTATATCACTAAATGCTTTTCGCAGATCGTCTGAAGTTATCTTTTCGGCAACTTTCTTTCCAAGCAGGGGGGCTAAGTGTCGTTGAATGCGTCCCTTATCATATCTCTGAGTTAATTCTGCT
>JAYPJO010000167.1:0-4560 GCA_038128465.1 Gammaproteobacteria bacterium | reverse complement strand
TACTTCGGGTATTGCTACTACACTAAATAAAGGGAAGATTTTACATGTCATCCAGATTGATTACAAAAGTTAACTATTGGTTAAATAATATCCAGTTTAGTCTGCTTCCCGGCACCTGTATTCATTGCCATCGGGACAGTCATCGCCATCATGACCTTTGTCTGGATTGTGAAATCGCTTTACCCGTAATTAATGATCCCTGCCAGAGCTGTGGTTTGCCTTTACCGGCAAATAATTATGATGGTCATAGCTGTGGCAGCTGTATCATTGATCCTCCACCCTTTGAACATCTGATTTCTGCTTTTGAGTATTCAGCACCAGTTAACGACCTGATCACTGCATTTAAATACCGGGGGAAGCTGGCTTTTGGTAGGGTGCTTACTCAGTTGCTACTTCAAAGTATCAGGCATTTTTATACAGAGCAGCCCTTACCGGAGTTGCTGATCTTGAACGCGAAATCCTGGCAATGTCCTATAGTGAACTTGCCGCCAATTCTACAGCCATGAATTCTGCAGCCGGTATTTTTTCTGAGCACTGTTCAGCCTGTCATGGTGCTGATGCCACTGGCCAGGCAATGCTGTTTCCAAACCTGGTAGATGATGACTGGCAATGGGGGGGGTCACCCGAACAAATTGAGCAAACCATTCGCAATGGTCGTAATGCGCTGATGGTAAGCTGGTTAGCTGCACTCACTGAAGATGGGGTCAATAATGTTGCAGCTTACGTTGCCAGCCTGGCAAACGGCGTTAATGCCGATCATCCGGGCAAGGCACAATACGATATGTTTTGCATTGCCTGCCATGGCCCCACTGGTGATGGTAATGCCTTGCTTGGTGCTCCACGCCTGAATGATGAAATCTGGTTATATGGCAATGATATCGAGACCATTACGACATCCATTGCTGTTGGCCGCAATGGCCAGATGCCCGCATTTAATGACTTGCTGGATGATGTACAGATTAAACTCCTGACTGCCTGGTTGAGTCAGTAAATCCGGGAACCTCTTAATTCAGGCGGCTTTCCGGCATAAAACTGAACTTACCCGGTCCCAGAATAATGACGACAACAGCTGTCATAATAAAGAAGGCTTGTAATTCCAGTGCCCAGCCTCCTGTACCTCCCAGGCTGAATATTTCACTCAGGTGAACCAGGAAAATGGCTGCCGCCATATTGGCAACAATCATGTAGGCAGCGACACGTGTATAAGCACCTGCAATGATAAACAGTGGCGCGATGAATTCTCCGACATAAACAAGATAGGCAAAAAATGCAGGCAAGCCGTTGCCCTGCAAAAGACCGACAATAAAGTCAACACCACCAGTTATTTTGGCCCAGCCATGGAATAACATTAATAATCCAAGAGTCAGCCTTAAAACCAACTTGGCAACATCATTAGACATATTTAATCTCCCTTATCGTCGTCAAATTTGACACGAATCATACAAATTGAAGAAGGTTCATTTTTATTATTATCTCTTAACTAAAACTATCATATTTGTTTTTATAGCTACAAAATAAATCGAATAATACGCTGGGCTCAGTCTGAATTTACCAATAAGAAGATATGCTGGGGAATGTACTTTAATGAGGAGCCGTCCGAGGCAGGGATGCCGAGGCCGAGCGTACAGGGATGTATTTACCGCGTGCTCCGAATAAAAGTACTTTTCCCGGAATACCTATAAATTATTATAGAAAATTCAAACTGAGCCACTACCCTTTCATGATATTTACAGGAGGAAAATATGTTTAAGGTTAATAAAATTGATAACCAGCGTCTGGATATTGAATTAAGCGGAAAACTGGAAAAAGAAGATATGAAAGTTGCTCTTGATCAGTTTATTAAGCAGGCGGAGACTATTTACCAGGGGAAAATGCTCTACAGGATTGTTGATTTTCATTTACCCAGCCTCGATGCCATTATTCATGAATTTTCCCGTTTGCCGGAAATGTTAAGTATCATTGGCAATTTTGAACGTACTGCGGTTTTAAATGATAAAACCTGGTTACAAAAGGCCGCAGAAATAGAAGCAAAAATAATTCCTGGTCTGACAATTAAAGCCTTTAGCCTGGATCAACAAACAGAAGCAGAAGCCTGGCTGGATAACACGGAAGAATGATAACGGAAATATGCCCTACTATATCAAGCTGTTAAGCCAACACTGGTTGGGCTTGACTGTTTTCATGCTCTTATCAATTGGCGTTTTGTCCCTGACGCCTTTACAGGAACTACCACCTGCCCCGGGCAGTGATAAGTTACATCACTTGCTTGCCTATGCTTTACTAACGATACCTGCCACCTTGAGAAAACCTCGATATTACTGGATGTATGTCATATTTTTTTTAGTATTTAGTGGGTCAATAGAAATTATTCAACCAATGGTCAATCGCTATGGCGAATGGCTGGATATGCTGGCAAACACTTTGGGTATTATTTGCGGTCTGGCCTGTGCTGAGTTGTTAAATTACTTTTTTCCCGTTAGATTAAGAAGCTCCGACTAAAAACAAGAAAATTAACATGAATTTAAAAAATACCATCATCATGATCCTGTCCAGCTGTCTTTTATTCGCCTGTAATAGTGAAAATACAACTCAGGGAACTCCAGCTGAGTCTGTTTCAGAAGATACCGCCATGACTGATCCTATCGCGGACAATCCATTTTTAGCGCCAAGCTCTCTGGTTTTTCAGTATCCTCAATTTGATTTGATAGCGCCGGAACATTACCTGCCTGCCTTTGAGCAGGGGATGGCAGAACAGATATCTGAAATTGAAGCCATTACCGATCAGCCAGAAGCCGCAACATTTGCTGATACCATAATTCCCCTGGAATTATCCGGGCAGTTACTGAACCGGGTAGCCACGATTTTTTATTCTCTGCGTTCAGCCCATACCAATGAAGAATTAAACGCCATTGAAGTTGAAATTGCGCCACTATTATCTGCGCACAGCGACCAGATTTACCTGAACCAGCAGCTTTTTGACCGCATCGATTCATTATTTCTGGATCGCAACTCGCTTGGCCTTGATGCTGAATCCCTGCGCTTACTCGAAGAAACACATAAAGCTTTTATCCGCGCAGGAGCTCAGCTCAATGATGCACAGAAACAACAATTACGCGACATCAATACCGAACTGGCTGAACTTTCCACCCGGTTTAGCCAGAATGTTTTAAATGAAGTCAATGAACTTGCCATTGTGGTTGATGAGCGCTCTGAACTGGCCGGACTCAGTGACGCTGAAATCCAGGCAGCAGCTGATGAAGCGAATGTCAGAGACCAGGCTGGCAAATATGTCATTCCCCTGTTAAACACGACTGGTCAGCCTTTATTGGCAACTCTGGAAAACCGCGAATTACGCCAGCGTATTTTTGAGACGTCTTTGTCCCGGGGAAATCGCGATGGTAAATATGACAATCGCGAAATTTTAAGTCGAACCGTGCAGCTTCGAGCTGATAAAGCACAGTTACTGGGTTTTGAATCTCATGCTGAATATATACTGCAAAATCAGACTGCTCAGACCGTTGACGCCGTAAATGAAAGCCTGGCTGGCCTCATACCCCCAGCAATCGCCAATGCCAACCGCGAAGCTGCAGATCTGCAGGCTATGATTGACGCTGAAGGCGGGGATTTTGAACTGGCACCATGGGACTGGGCATTCTATGCTGAAAAGGTGCGGCAGAATCGCTATCAATTCGATGAAAATCAGTTACGTCCCTATTTTGAAGTCAACAATGTCCTGCACAATGGCGTTTTTTATGCAGCCGAACAGATATACGGAATACGCTTTGAAGAGCGCTTCGATTTGCCGGTTTACCAGGAAGATGTGAGGGTCTTTGAAGTATTTGAAGAAGACGGCACTACACTCGCATTCTTTATCATGGATTTATACTCTCGCTCCAGCAAACGCTGTGGCGCCTGGATGAATGCCTATGTCAGTCAGTCAAGTCTACTCGAGCAACAAGCAATTGTTGCCAATCACCTGAACATTCCAGAGCCTCTGCCTGGCGAACCCACTTTGATGACTTTTGATGAAGTGACCACCATGTTTCATGAATTTGGCCATGCCCTGCACGGGATGTTTTCAGAAGTCACATACCCCAGTTTTTCCGGTACCAGTGTCCCCCGTGATTTTGTTGAATTCCCCTCACAGGTCAATCAAATGTGGGCCAGTTGGCCTGAAGTACTGGCTAATTATGCATACCATTATGAAACTGGCGAAGCTTTACCGGCAGAATTACTGGAACGGGTACTTGATGCCCAGCTATTTAACCAGGGCTTCGCAACAACGGAACAGCTGGCTGCATCCCTCACAGATATTGCATTACATCAATTATCCCCAGACGAAATACCAACTGCTGATGAAATCATGCAATTTGAGGCAGATACCCTTGCCAGTGCCGGCTTTGATACTTCTGTGGTTCCTCCCAGATACCGGCTGACTTATTTTTCTCACATTATGGGGGGATATTCTGCAGGATATTACTCTTATATCTGGAGTGAAGTCCTGGATGCCGACACTGTTGAATGGTTCAAGGAGAATGGGGGCATGTTAAGGGCCCATGG
>JAYPJO010000166.1:3746-4566 GCA_038128465.1 Gammaproteobacteria bacterium | reverse complement strand
TCCCTGTACCATTCTCAGTGCAATCAGTAAAACCGGCGACCAGATACCGATAGTGTCATAAGTGGGCAATAGACCAATTGCAAAGGTCGCGCCGCCCATCATGGAAATGGTAATCAGAAAAGCCTTTTTGCGACCGGTCCGATCGCCCATGCTACCGAAGACAAGTGCACCCAGGGGACGCACAAAAAAACCGGCAGCAAAAGTCATGAGTGAAAATATGAAAGCAGCAGTGGGATTGACCCCGGAAAAAAACTGCACGGAAATAATAGGTGCCAGTGACCCGAACAGAATAAAATCGTATGCTTCAAAAACGGTACCAGCGGAAGTGGCAAAGACTATTCGGCGCAGTTTAACTGCTTCTTCCTGTGTCGAATTCATGATCGGTTTTATATTTTATTTTTAGAGTTGATTAAAGCCTGTGGAATGTCATAACGCAACCGTTAATCTGTCATAACATCCCTGGCCACGTTGCAGGATTGTCAGTTCTCTCTATTACGCTAAAGAAAGGACTTTATTACCTGTAATTTAGGATCATATCTAAAAAAATAGATATTTCAGGAATTCAGGCACTGAGGCTTTCCACGCTATTATGACCGGCGCCTAAAGCCAGCAGAAGCTGAGATAGTTCATCCCAGGTATTATGTTTATTCAATCCTTTTACCGATTGATCAATGACACTGGCTCTATCGAGAAGAGCCTGAAGTTCCTCTAAAGAATGTCTGTTCAGGGCAGAAGATACAGGCCCCTGCCGGTTGCGCCAGACCCGTTCATTTTGCATGGCTGCGTTCACCGGCTGTCCTTCAGCAACGAGGCTGGCCAT
>JAYPJO010000166.1:0-3736 GCA_038128465.1 Gammaproteobacteria bacterium | reverse complement strand
ATGAACGTATTTCACGACAGATAAAATTTAAAATTTTCAGTGGTTCTTCACTTTCTGCTTTCAGGTGGTAAAGAATATTCAGTGCTCTTGCGGAATTACCTGCGAGCGCAGTATCAATCAGGGAGAAGACATTAAAACGAGCGCTGTCTGCTACTGCCCGTGCAACCATGGATGAATCCAGGGTGTTGCTATCGGCAAGTATGCTCAGCTTGGCAATTTCCTGTGCAGTGGCCAGGAGATTACCTTCAGTTCGTTGGCAAAGCACTTCAATCGCCTGGTCATCTGCTGAAAGATTGTGCTTTTGCAGTCTTTGTCTCACCCAGCCAGCCAGGTTCTGGGCGTTGACCGGCCAGATGCTCACAATAAAGGCCGCGGCTTCGATTTGCTTGAACCACTTGGTATTTGCAGTAGTCTTTTCTATTTTTGGGCTGGAAATAATCAGCAGGTTATCGGGTGAAGGTGTTTCCAGATAACTGTGTAAGGCTTTTCTGCCAGTATCATCAAGTTTGGCAGAATTCAGGCGCAAGTCGATAAGTTTTTTTTCAGCGAAAAGGGACAGACTGTTACTGGATTCCAAAAGCATATTCCAGTCAAAACCTGACTGAACGGTATAAACCTCACGTTCAGTAAAACCCTGTTCCTGCGCAAATTTGCGCAGCTCATCGCAACTTTCCTGCACCAGTAGTGTTTCATCACCGGCTATCCAGACAAGCGGTGGAAGATTGGTTGTTAACTGGTCGAGGAGTTGTTCCGGTTTTACCTGCACTGGAAAATGATATTACAGCTCGTCGTAAATCAGTGAAAAGTCGACAACGACATTCGGATTTATGCTCGGCAGCCCGGCAATCTCCCGCAAGGCTTCAACACCCTGACTCAAGCCAAACTGGCTCGCACTGATAATAACCGGCTGATAGGATTGAATTTCCAGACGGCCATCATCAATTTTAGTGACTTTGAGAACTGCACTTAGGTCCATACTTATGCCATGCAGGGTTAAATTATAGTCATATGTCGCCACGTGGTAACTTCCCAATGCCATGTTGCCAAGGGCAAAACTGTCAACATCAATAGTGATAACGGCGGTGGGGTAATCACCGGTTTCAAACAGCATATCCCTGACTCGTTCATCTCGTATTTCTATGGCAGTGTCGACACTGCTTAAATCAATTTCGAGCACAGCATCACCATCATTATCAATGCGACCGCTCAGGTTAGTAAAACTATTGGTTTCAGTTATGGAAGCTGCTTTACTGGTGAGATAGAAAAAAGCCGAGTCATCATTATTCAGCTCCCAGTCAGCAAAGGCAGTTGAACTGGATAGTACAAGGCCAGCAATCAGGGTTTTGGGTATTAAAGACATAGTAAGCTCCAGGATTTTCGAATGATTATTACAGGAGTGTTGAAATTGGGCAATAGGGCATAGCATGGATCAGCTGATAGTCTGCAGACGTCGTAGAATCTGTTCTGCAATTGCTTGACGTATTTCATTCAGCACCAGCTCGGCTTCACTGGTTTTTGCAGCCGCATTATTAGGGTCTGCTTCATAAACCTGGTCAAATGTCAGTACTTCAACAGGGATCACTATGTTGCCATTATTTTCCAGCTGGAATGAGACAGTCAGGCTTAATTCATATTCACCTGCCCGGACATTACGATTGACACTGATGATACGCTCCCGGACAAGTTCAGCTCGCAGAGTGAGCACATATGTTGCAGAAGTTTCAGATACTTCTACTCCAGCAGAACGAAGCCTCCTGTTTAGAATTTGCCCCAGCTCACTACTGTTGGATTGGTAAGAAAGGTTTAACTGCTGGATAGACAGTGGCAAAGCAGGTGAATCAGTTCCACGCAGGGTAAAACCACAGGCAGTGAGAAACAGAAAACTAATTCCAATTAGACAGGTTCTTAGCATGTTAATTAGCAACCACATTAACCAGGCGGCCCGGGACAACGATAATTTTCCGTATTGTCAGACCGTCGATGTGTTTGTTTATGGCTTCATCAGCCAGTGCAGCGGCTTCAATGTCTTCCTTACTGGTTTCTGCAGGTAGTTCCAGTTTGGCGCGCAATTTACCATTGACCTGGGCGACAATAGTCATGGTTGATTGCTCTAAAGCTGATTCGTCGTAATCTGGCCAGCTGGCATTGATGACTGCATTATTATGGCCAAGATGCTGCCAGAGTGCATGCGACAAATGCGGGACGATAGGTGCCAGAAGTAACACAATGGTTTCTAGGGCTTCCTGGATCACAGCGTTATCTTGTTCATCTTGTTGCCCGGTATCACAGTATTTATTCACCGCATTGAATAATTCCATCACAGCAGCAATTGCGGTATTGAAAATCTGGCGACGGCCATAATCATCAGTTACTTTTTTTATGGTGCTGTGAGTTTTTAAACGCAAGGCTTTTTGCTCATCATTAAGTTTTTCGGCATCGGGGAGCTTACTATCTGCAGAAAAAGCGGCAATCAGTTTCCAGACACGTTTCAGAAAACGATAAGCACCTTCAACACCACTGTCTGACCATTCCAGGCTCTGATCGGGTGGTGAAGCAAACATCATGAACAAGCGAACCGTATCTGCACCATACTGTTCAATCAGTCCTTCCGGGTCGACCGTATTACCCTGAGATTTTGACATTTTACTGCCGTCTTTAAGCACCATACCCTGTGTTAGCAGGCGCTTGAATGGTTCATCTGAGCTCACCAGGCCTTCATCCCGCATCAGTTTATGGAAGAAGCGGGCATAAAGCAGATGCAAAATAGCATGTTCTATGCCGCCAATATACTGATCGACAGGTAACCAGTGATCAGCACTGGCATTTAACATTGCCTCATTTTCATTTTTGCAGGCAAAGCGCGCGTAATACCAGGAGGACTCCATAAAGGTATCAAAGGTGTCGGTTTCCCGTTCAGCTTTTCCTGAACAATTCGGGCAGGTGGTTTCATAAAACTCCGGCATTTTTTTGATGGGTGAACCACTGCCATCAAACTCCACTTCAGTGGGCAAAACCACTGGCAATTCAGATTCCTGCACAGGAACCGAGCCACATTTTTCGCAACTTATCATCGGAATGGGAGCGCCCCAGTAACGTTGACGGCTTACACCCCAGTCACGCAAACGATAATTGACAGTTTTTCGACCCGTACCCTTGCTGGCAAAAAAACTGACCAGCGCCTCAAATACCTGTTCAAAATTAAGACCATCATATTCACCTGAGTTGATCAGTATCCCTTTGTCAGTGAAAGCAGCTTTGCCAATATCACACTCAACAGCATCATCTGGTTTAACAACCTGTCTGATTGGCAGGTCATAGGCTTTTGCAAATTCCCAGTCTCTCTGGTCGTGTGCAGGAACCGACATGACAGCACCGGAACCATAGGACATGAGTACAAAGTTGGCTATCCATATTGGTACTTCTTCACCAGTTATAGGATGAATTGCCTTGAAACCGGTATCAATGCCTGTTTTATCCATCGTTGCCAATTCGGCTTCAGCTACTTTTATATTGTCCTGTTCTTTCACGTAGGCAGCGATTTTGGGATTATTGCTGGCAGCTTCCAGTGCAAGGGGATGTTGGGACGCAACTGCCACATACGTGACACCCATGATGGTGTCCGGCCGCGTGGTATAAACAGTGAGTGGATCGTGATCAGGGACACTGAATTCAAACTCCATCCCTTCCGAGCGCCCTATCCAGTTTTGCTGCATGATTTTGACTTTCTCAGGCCATT
>JAYPJO010000165.1:2945-4590 GCA_038128465.1 Gammaproteobacteria bacterium | reverse complement strand
AGTCTACATTGATTACAATGGCAAACTAGAAACCAAGATATGCGCTGATGATGTGAGCCTGAATCCATGTATCTTTGAACATGTTTATTTCGCCAGACCTGATTCTTTAATGGATGGCATTTCTGTGTATAAATCACGCCTGCGTATGGGAGAAAAACTGGCAGAAAAGATTAAGCGGGAAAGACCTGATCATGATATTGATGTCGTTATTCCTATACCTGACACTAGTCGCACGTCTGCAGTAGAGTTAGCTAATGCGCTTGGTGTGAAATACCGCGAAGGATTTGTAAAAAATCGCTATATCGGCAGAACCTTTATTATGCCGGGACAAAGCCAGCGCAAAAAATCTGTTAAACAGAAACTCAATGCTACGCCTCTGGAATTTCAAGATAAAAATGTATTGCTGGTGGATGATTCTATAGTCAGAGGCACTACTTGTAGTCAGATTATCGAAATGGCTAGAGATGCCGGTGCCAAAAATGTTTATTTTTGTTCCGCAGCACCGCCAGTGAGGTATCCAAATGTTTATGGAATTGATATGCCGGCTGTGAGCGAATTAATTGCACATAATAAAACAATAGAAGAAATACAAAATAAAATTGGTGCTGACTGGCTGGTCTTCCAGGACCTTGAAGATTTAATTGCATCTTGTGCAGAAGGAAGCATACTGCCGATGGACTTTGAATGTTCAGTGTTTAATGGTGATTATGTTACGAATGATGTCTCCGAGAAATACCTAAAAGAGTTAGAAAATATGCGAAATGACCGCGCCAAACAAAAAAAAATGAGTCAGAGAAAAACTTTCCAACCAGCCGATCAGGAAGAAGAAGTTCTTGGTTTGCACAATAATGAATAAAGAATTAGTTGATTAAAAAGTTAAGCAATAAATGATAATTCGGCTTCATAGTCTGAATCCGGCTTACAGAAAAGAGTAAAAATAGATTAATTGTTATGCAAGACAAAATATAAAATGCAGTAAAAGAAATAAGTAAAGTGGTTTATGGTAAGGAAAAGCAAATCCGTCTTGCTTGATGTTGCTTGTTTGCCGGCGGTCATTTGTTGATGGAGGACAAGCCCGGTATCGGTAAAACCACGTTGTCACAGGCTTTGGCGAAAGTTTTGGGTCTGGAATTCAGTCGCATCCAAGTCACTAGTGATTTACTTTCGGCTGATATTTCAGATGCCGTTAAAGAATTCAGAAATAAGGTGAGACAGTTTCATCTTTTGATGTATTAAGTGAAAAAATAATGGATGAGTAATGCAAGAATTGATACCTATGGGGCTATATCGCCATTACAAAGGTAAGGATTATTCTGTACTAGGTTTTGCCAGAAATGCGGAGACCGAGCAGCTAATGGTTCTTTATGTGCCATTGTATGGTAAGGGTGAATACTGGGTCAGGCCTCTGGCAGAGTTTACTGAAACAGTAAAAGTTGGCGGCAAAATGGTTACACGCTTTCAGTTGCTTGAAGCAATAACAGCAAATTAAAAAGTCCTTTTCCTCTACTAAAAAGCTTGAAAAATTCTCATTAAACCACATTTATGCACTAATGAAGGCTCATGCAGCTTCATTGCAAACAGTCTGGTTCATGAGAACAGACGTATTTTATTAATATCGCTTAATTTATGAGGATATGAGATGACT
>JAYPJO010000165.1:440-2935 GCA_038128465.1 Gammaproteobacteria bacterium | reverse complement strand
CCTTTATACCGTTCCACTATTGGTTTCGACCACTTGGCAAATCTGCTCGATAATGTAACAGCTGCTGAACGTTCGCAAACTGCTTATCCGCCCTACAACATTGAATTGCTGGAGAATGATAAATACCGCATTACGATGGCTGTAGCCGGCTTTAATGAAAATGAAATCAACGTCGAGATAGAGGATAAAGTACTAACTATTGCAGCCAGTAAAGCAAGCAAAGATGGCGACAGGAATTATCTGCATCAGGGTATTGCAGAAAGGGATTTTAAACGCCAATTCCGGCTTGAAGATCATGTGCAGGTTGTTTCGGCTACAATGAATAATGGCTTGCTGGATATTGACCTGGTGAAAGAAATACCAGAAGCAATGAAGTCAAGAAGAATAGAAATTAATGAGCAGGCGAAAAAAGGCTTTCTGAAATCAGCCTGATCTGAATCTAGTTTTTATACAAAGGCGGCAGGGCATAATGCTCTGCCGTTTTATTTTTCTGGGAATATCCCTTTTTATGTAATTTCCGGATGGTTTTTTTCAGGTTTTCAAGCTGCACCTGATTACCTGCAGAACTTGAGCTATATAAGGTATTTTCAAGATCGTCCAATTGCGCTTCTAAGTCCGCATCATCAATATATTTTTTTAATGTCGCCAGCGTGATTATTTTATCATCGGAGAAAAATATTCGCGCCCAGATAAGTAATCGCTGGCGAGCTTGAGATACATTTTTTTGCTCACATGACTGGATAAACTGCTGGAGCATTTCATCAGCTGTTGCAGGTATAGGCTCTATGTTTTCTGAAGTAACAGGTTTTTTTAAAGAAATGCCAGATGCTAAAATGCCTGAGGCAAACTGTTTCAGAGACAGATTGCTGCGATACCACATGATACTGCTATAAAGCCAGGCTAAAGCAAATGCCATTGTGGCTAGCATCCAATATGAGGTATTACTTTCTACTTCACTTGTAGGAGCTTCATCTTTAGCTGGCTGATCAATAGTGTCTTCATCTGGCAGTGTGGGTGCAGAAGGGGGGGGTTCGGCTGAGCCTGGTATAACACTCAAAATTTGTTCATCAAGCCTGGCAAATTCGAGGTTGTCAGCAGTGGTATTCCACCAGGGAATTTCCAGAGCTGGCAAAATGAATTCTCCACCTTCTGATGCAACGATGGCAGTGCCCTGTGAGCGTATCCCGGTTACGCCATTCTGATTGGCTAAATCTTCCCGCGCTGGTTGATCGGGATAAAATTTCAGCGTGTCAGTTTCTTCGTATTGAATTTCAGGGAGCAGTGAACTGTTTAGGCCTTCTGCCCGGATTCTGACATTTCTTGTGATAGCCTCCCCAGGTTCCAGACCCTGTAAGCTTCTGCTCCAATTTTCCTCGACTGCCAGGTTGCTGGAGGGTAACCATGTGGCATCCTGGGGAAAACTATCGGGTTTACTTTTTACGGTGATCATATGTGGTTCGCTCATCAGACTGATGGCTCTGCCGCCTGTCATCTGGCCGGAAAAAATACTCCCGCTGCGACGTCTTCCTACTGTTGCTGTAAAGCTGATGGGTGAAATTTCCATGGTGCCACTGCTCTGCGGGAAGATAACAAAGCGTCTTTCGATAACGTTGTAGCGCAGACCATCTATCACCTCCTGTGAACTGAGATCATTGCCAAGTTGCTGAATGACAGCATTTTCTGCGTTGGGGGCGCCAAGTTGTGCCCCCTGATCAAAGGGGACTGAAAAATATATTTTTACGGTATACAGTAACTGCTCTTGTACATAAACCTCATCCTTGCTGATAATGCTGGACAGGAAGAAATCATCATTGTTGCCAGTATTCTGGATCGCATCTGAAACAATTATTTCAATAGGCATGGTGACTTCATTGCCAATACGAAATGCAGGAATAGTCAGCACCCCTGTACTACGAGGCCGCAATGAAATCCTGAATTCAGACCATTGTTGTGAGACACCATTTATAAAGGTAAAGTTGGTTCTTTCACTGCTTGCAATGATTTCAAAGTCTAGTAACAGGGCATCAACATCGGGTCTTTCATCTCGCAATTCTGCATTGACCCTTAAGGTCAGGGTAAATACATCATTGACAGACACCTCTGTGCGGTCAACATAAGCGCTTAGCAGTTCGTCCTGCGCCGTAACACAAAAAGGCATGATGCTTAGCAGTATGAAGAAAATACGCTTTACCATATCTGATCACTTGCCCCTGTATTGATAGCTGCAGGATTTTGCAATTGTTCGTAAAGCAGTTGCTGAGTCTGGTAACGAAATTTATTTCTTAACAGTTCACCAGGATCATCCTCAATACGTCCCAGCCATTGTTGCATGGCCTGTTCTTCTTCTGCTGATTCCTGGGTTTGGGCAGTTTGTGGGTCAGGTTCTTCCTGCTCATTTTCATTTTCCTGCTCCTGGCCAGCATCAGAGTCAGTAATCTCGGATTGTTGCTGCTCTTCGGATGACTGTTCAGAGTTTTCCTGATTCTGTTCATCCT
>JAYPJO010000165.1:0-430 GCA_038128465.1 Gammaproteobacteria bacterium | reverse complement strand
TTGCTGCTCAGACTGGCTTTGTTCGGCTTCATTTTGTTCCTGTTCCTGTCCTTGTTCGCCTTCCTGCTCATCCTCTTCAGGCTGCATTTGCTCTTGTTCTTCAAGTAAATTTTGCACGATTTCCCTGTTAAAGAGGGCATCTGCGTGCTCTGGTTGCTGCTCCAATACAGCATCGTAGGCATCCAGAGCCTCCTGGTATCGCTCCAGTCTGGCCAGGGTATTCCCCCTGTTGTAATCTGCATTAATGCCTTGCTGGGCATTTAATTCATTAAGAGCTGCCTGGTAATTGCCATCACGGTAATATGAAGCTGCTCGCCAGCTGCCATCCTCAAAAAGAGTGGCAGCATCTCCAAATGACTCAGTTGTAAATGCCTGGCTTCCTTGTTGGTTTTTGTTTGCCCATAAATCCTGCCAGGTAAGGGCCTGGGCC
>JAYPJO010000164.1:389-4670 GCA_038128465.1 Gammaproteobacteria bacterium | reverse complement strand
TTTCAATGGCCTCAAGCATTGTACTCGCAATTGCATCTACATAGGCGGCTCTTGATAAATCTCTTGAAACAACGACTAACCGGCCATCTCTTATTCCATTTTTTAATGTTGCTAATTTCATTCATAAACCCCAAAAAATATGCAGCACAAAACACTTTTTCACTCCCAACAGTGTATTGAGTCGCCTGGGAACAAAGAAGTTGATTTTATCGATTGAGCGTATTTAAAAAATGAATAGCACTAACTGAGTGCGCTTGTATATCGTGAAATTGTATTCAGATGCTGATTAACCAGTTGAATTCTAATTCTTAATTACAGCCTGTAATTTCACTTGCCACATTGGTTATCTGCTCTCTCATCCAGACAATACCGGGATCCAGGTCTCGATATTCATGCCATTGGAGACTCCACTCAACTGGTGGCAACGACACTGGTACAGGATGCATTTTAAGTGGGAGGTATTCACACCATGTTTTTGCCAGACGCTCATAGATCGTAGCGATTCGATTGGTTTCAATCAGGTACTGAGGAATATCATTGAATGAAGAAGTGATTATTTCTACGTTTGGCAGCAAGTTGTGTTTTTCTTTGAGCAATACCTGATCCTGGGTCTGCGCTCTGTTTACTCCAAACAATACTGTTACATGACCAAGAGTGGTGAACTTTTCAAGAGTTAGTTTTTTGCTTAATTCTGTATTCTTGTCCCAAGCAAGACAAACAAATTGATCCTGGTAAATATTCTTGCTTGGATGTTCTGGGGAAACTGTAAATTCCGGCATTAACAAAAAGTCTACATTGCCCTGCTCGAGTTCGTATGCCGGATCACTGGTTGGCGTAAAAAATTCAAGTTGAACACCAGGGGCAACTATGGACAGTTTTTGAATCAGCAGAGGCATTAGTGTAGTGGCCGTATAATCACTCAGTAATACCTTAAATTTTCGCTCAGACTCTTCAGGAACAAACTCGACTCCTCGTTCTACTGTAGCCTGTATTTGCATCAGGATATTATGCACAGGATTTATAAGGCTTTCTCCAAGGGGCGTCGGCCTCATTTCACTGCCCACTCGGACAAGCAGTTCATCGCCAAAGTATTCCCTCAACCGTGCAAGTGCTCCACTGGTTGCAGGCTGACTTAGATGGATTCTCTCAGCTGCGCGGGTAATACTGCGCTCAGTTAGCAGCGCATCCAGTGCAACTAGAAGATTAAGGTCTAGTCGGTTCAGTCGCATAAATTTTTAGGCAACATACTGAGCAGCCAATTATTAGCTCGCTTTGAATGGACAAAAACTACCCAAGTCTCCCCACTCAGATTGGTAATGTCAATTATCGTAGATAGATAATGTTGAGAATCACTTTATCGAGGATATGGTCAGCACACAGCTAGATTGGTGCCAGTAAGCCTGACATGGACAGAGCCATGATCTGCCCATGTTCTTCAAAGGGGCCACCAGCAAATTCAATTTGCCCCAGACGCAATGAATTCTGGACAATCATTCGGCAGCGCTCCCAACGACGATTCTGGTAACGCGATAATACTTCCTGCAACTCTCCACCTTTTTCAAACTCTGCGGCCAACACTACTGCATCCTCAAATCCCATGCCTGCGCCTGAAGCCAGATGAGGTGTGGTGGCATGCACGGCATCACCCATCAGCAGGATGCGATTATTAAACCAATCCCGCGGCATCAGCATACCTTCGAGGGGCCGGTAATTAAGCAGACAATTCTCGTTAAGTGCTTCCTTGATCTTTAGCATCAAGGGAGCATTTAATTCTTCCAGAAAGCCGCTAAGGATCGTGTAAAAGTCTTTTTCATCAACCCTTTCTTTCTCCGGGCGCTTGTCCGTGTAATAAAGATACATCTCATCGTCAGAAACAGGTGTGAAACCAACCTTGCCCTTGCGTCCCAGGAACTGTGTAGCCGTTTCTATCTCGAATCGGGGCAATACAGCGCGCCAGACACCCTGGCCAGTGTATTGAGGTGTAGGTGCATCCGGGAATTTATTCTTGCGCACACTCGAGAACAAGCCATCAGCACCGATAACAAGATCATACTGGCCCGTTTCACCATCAGAAAAACTGACATCCACCGAATCGCCCTGGTCTTCCAGGGTGGAATAACTATGTCCGAGTTTCACATTTACACCCGCATCCCTGGTCCGTTCTGCCATAGCTTTAGCAAGAACAGGGCGCATGATTCCGCCTCCCCCTTCCACACTGGACATAGGCACAGGTAACGCCGGAATCTTCATAATCAGGTGCCCTTCAGCACTAAAAGCTTCAAGACCATAATTGAATGCACCCTGTTCCTGGATAATGTCATAGAGTCCAAGCGCTTCAAGTGCCCTAAGAGAGGGACCGCTGACCGTTATGCCAGCACCTTCAGCCCGCCAGTTCTCATCAATTTCAACGAGGTCAACTTCTGCACCAATTTTTGTCAGTGACATCGCAACCGACATGCCAGTAAATCCGCCTCCTACGACAAGTATCTTATTTGCAGGCAAAGTCATAGTTCACTCCTTTCAAATACAAAAATGTGGTGTCTTTCATTAGTTAATTCCTGCCAAAAACTGAATTTACAGCATGCTTACGGGTGCAATTCAGGAAGCGGTTGACCGTTGACCTCAACAGGCGTGGCCTCGGTTAGCACGAATACAATCCGGCAAACTTCAGAATCGCTTGGATTACGCCACAGGTGCATAGTGCCTCGCTGAATAACTATATCTCCCGGACCAAGCAACGTCTTTTCACCATCGTCCAATTCCAGTTCCAGTTTCCCCGAGATCACGATTCCGTAATCCAGGCTGTTGGTTCGATGCATAGGTGACTCACAGCCCGGCAACATATCCACCACCCGGATTACACTTCCCTGCTTAATGGTTAACCCTGCCTCTCTTTCTCGCCCATCTATGGGGTCATTGTTGTTAACAGGCAGTTCAGGTGCAGTCCATATCAACGTAAATTCAGCGTCACCTGAAGGAATGATCTCTGGCTTAAAGAGCTGGTCATTATCAATGGTCGCTTTTCCATTCAGGTTATGGCCCGTCACAATCCGCCGGACAGCGCCCAGGCTCTGACATTCATCGCTCATAACTCTTTCCCTGCGTTTACTTTATGCATTATCGGCCTTGTTAATGTAAAACTAACTTAAATCTGATGTTATCCTAGAACAAATCCAGAATATGGATAGGCCATATAAACAGGAACGATTCGTCCAACTAAAAGGATTTCAATAGAATCAACTGTTAATCAACATTATAAAAATTTGCCATGGCCATCCACTGCAATAAATTCATCATTTTCTCGCTTGCAATGATTTGTCTTTTTGTTCAGCAGACAAGTCATGGCCAGGACACCACTCTCACTCTGCTCGGCACAGGTGGCGGACCGGGCGGAGATACGTCCCGTGCGGGTATCGCCAGCTTACTAACGGTAAATGGTACACACTATCTGTTTGATGCCGGTGAAAGTGTAGCCAGGCAACTGGCCTTCGCCGGGCTGATTGAAAGCGACATTCATCATGTTTTTTTGACGCATCTGCATGATGATCATACTGTCGGACTACCGTCACTGGTTAGCTTTGCCCATACCCGGCGTACCAGTGGGTTGACAGTTTACGGACCACCAAATACAGCTGCACTGCTTGACGGAATACTTGCTTACCAGGCCCGAGATGCGGAAATCCGAATAGCCGAGCAAGGCCAGGGCCTGCGAGATCCCCTCGAACTTTTTCAAGGCCAGGATCTTGGTCCTGGTGTTGTCTATGAAGATGAAAATTTGAGGATCACTGCAGTTGAGAACACCCATTACAATATTCCTGAAACGCATCCGGCCAGTATTAACAAGTCTTACTCATACCGGGTCGAAACCGCAGACAAGGTTATCGTATTTACTGGCGATACCGGTCCCAGCGAAGCCGTCGAAAAGCTGGCCCAGGGCGCTGACATTCTAGTTTCGGAGATGGTCACCAATGAAGCGCTTGCCTCGGTTCCTGCCTTCGTCATGGAGCACATGCTGGAAGAGCATCTTTCCAACGAAGAAGTGGGCAAACTGGCGCAACTGGCAGAAGTGGAAATGCTTGTGATTAGCCATACAAGCACAGTCACCCAGGAAGAAATTGACAATATCGCTCGCTATTACCAGGGCACAATCATTGTTGGTGAAGACCTGGCGCAATTTTAATAGCCTAAGAATATATACGAACATCACTCATGGAGTTAATCAATAAATGGCCTTGTTTGAGTACTTTCCGAATTACATCTGGAACCTATCTGTCTCTATTG
>JAYPJO010000164.1:0-309 GCA_038128465.1 Gammaproteobacteria bacterium | reverse complement strand
ACGGCGCGGATGCCGGCACGCCAGAATTTCTGAAAGAATGGGTCAAGATGGCCGACAAGCTCAGCGAACTGGCTGCCGAAGACGAGGCTGAAGGTCGGCTACTTTCTGCAGGCAATAAACTCAAACGTGCCAGCATTTATTACCTTACTGCCGAGCGCATGCAGGGGCTGGGGCATCCGGACCGGATGAAGACCTATAAAAAAGCTCTGGACTCCTTCGACAGAGGTACAAAATTCGCCAATGACAACGTGGAGCGAGTCACTATTCCCTATGGTGACGGCAAGGAACTTTCTGCCTATCTGACCAAGG
>JAYPJO010000163.1:1633-4731 GCA_038128465.1 Gammaproteobacteria bacterium | reverse complement strand
CCTCCCCAACCCTGACGCTTCCATCTTCTGCATAGGCTACAACGGATGGCAGTAAAGCTGCACCATTCTCATCGCTTATCACTGTTGGCCCGGCAGCAGTTGCGCAGGCAACCAGCGAATTGGTGGTGCCCAGATCAATACCCAGGGCATGTTTAACGGCCTGCTGACGTCGTGGGCTTTGTCCGGGTTCTGAAATGGTAAGTAAAGCCATGTTGAATCAGTAATCGAGAATTTTTTCTTCCGCGCTGTCTATTTCACTGAGCATTTTTTCTATGAATTGCATCTTGTTATAAACCGGTTTGGCATCAACAAAATTAAAAGCATTAACATAATCCTGAAATTCATTCAGGCAGCTTTCGTGCTCTTCTGTTACTTCATGTTTAAGGCGTTCTATCGTGTTTAAATCTTCTTCCTCTGTAGCAATATCGAGCTGGTCACGCCAGTCCATTTGCTGCAATAACAAAGACTCGCTCAGGTGCTGCTGATTATGTTCATGTGGATCGACACCATTGAGTGTCAGTATATAAGCTGCTCGCTTTAACGGATCCTTAAGAGCGCTGTAGGCATCATTAATATATGCACTCATTTGCAGAGCCTGCAGCTTAGTGGTGTCATCTGCATCACTGAATTTGTCAGGATGCACCTGCGCCAGCAGTTTTTTATACTCATCTGCCAGTTGCACCAGATCCAGTTCGAAACTTTCCGGCAGTGAAAAAATTTCAAAAAAATTTTTACTAGCAATAGTCAAGATCTATGCCCGTTCTAAAATAAATACTTGCTTTGCAGCAGGATTGTTCTCAGAAATAAAAGATTAAATAGAGAAAGATTCTCCACATCCGCATTCCCCTTTTACATTCGGATTACGGAATTCGAAACCTTCATTGACACCTGTTTTAACAAAATCCATTTCCGTGCCATCGATATAAACCAGACTTTTGGGATCAACGACAATTTTTATGCCATGATCTTCAAATACTTCATCACTATCTTCCAGCTCATCAACAAATTCGAGCACATAAGCCATTCCAGAACAACCTGTGGTGGTTACTCCTACACGAATACCGAGACCTTTGCCGCGGTTTGTCAGCTGGTCAGCAACATGTTTCGCTGCTGTTTCACTTAATGTAATTGCCATAAACTTTTATCTTGCCTTTTACCCGGTTTTTGCCAGGCATTACCATTTACTTACTGAATTATTCTTTACTCACCTGTTGCATTACGTTGCGTATAGCCACGCTTTTCTTTGACATCGGCGATAGCGGCTTTAATGGCATCCTCAGCCAAAACCGAGCAATGTATTTTCACAGGCGGCAGGCCTAACTCTTCGGCTATTTCACTGTTTTTAATCAGCTGAGCATCATCCAGAGTACGGCCCTTTACCCACTCAGTTAAAAGGGAGCTTGAAGCGATTGCTGAACCACAACCATAAGTTTTAAATTTGGCATCTTCAATGACACCATCTTCAGTTACCTTGATTTGTAAACGCATTACATCACCACAGGCAGGTGCACCGACCATGCCGGTACCCACATTTTCATCACTGTCATCAAGTCGGCCCACATTCCTGGGATTTTCATAATGATCTAGAACTTTTTCTGAATATGCCATAGTGTTTACCTGTTTAACTTTTATCTATCTGAATTTATTTCAATCATATTTATATAAATCATGAAAAACGTTATGAGCGACACCAAGACGCGGCAAAAGCAAAATTTAATGAGGGCGCATACAGTTCAGTATGTAACCGATTTGAATTTTCGCTTTTAACGATGTATTGGCTAGCGTAATAGTTTTTCATTAGTGGGCGGCCCATTGGATTTTGGAAAGATCGATGCCGTCCTTGTACATGTCCCAAAGCGGCGACAACTCCCGCAATTTTTCCACTGCCTCTTTCACTTTCGCCACCGCAAAATCAATATCTTCTTCTGTCGTAAAGCGCCCGATACTGAATCGCAGGGAGCTGTGTGCAAGCTCATCATTGAGTCCCAGTGCTCTTAGCACATAGGATGGTTCCAAGCTGGCAGACGTACAGGCCGAACCGGAAGAAACAGCCAGATCTTTCAGCGCCATGATCAATGACTCACCTTCGACAAAATTAAAACTGACATTCAGATTGCCCGGGGCACGCTGTTCAATATCTCCATTAATATAAACTTCTTCCATACCTTCGAGACCTTTGAGAAAACGCTGGCGTAAGGCCAGGCTGTGTTCGGCATCGGCCTGCATTTCCTGTTTGGCAATCCGAAATGCTTCACCCATACCCACAATCTGGTGTGTTGCCAGTGTGCCGGAACGCATGCCGCGTTCATGGCCGCCACCGTGCATTTGTGCTTCCAAACGTACACGTGGTTTACGTCGGACAAAAAGCGCTCCGATACCTTTAGGTCCATAAACTTTATGCGCAGTCAGCGACATCAGGTCAACCTTCATGTTTTCCAGGTCGATTTCAATTTTGCCAACACTTTGTGCCGCATCAACATGAAAAATGATTTTATGTTCCCGGGTTATTTCACCAATCGCAGCAATATCATTGATCACTCCAATTTCATTATTGACGTGCATTAATGAAACCAGGATGGTGTCTTCACGAATAGCCTTGGCAACGTCTTCAGGTTGAATCAGGCCTTTTTCATCCGGGTCAAGGTAGGTCACTTCAAAACCTTCACGTTCCAGCTGACGACATGAGTCCAGCACCGCCTTGTGTTCAATTTTTGAGGTAATGATGTGCTTACCCCTGCTTTGGTAGAAATGTGCAGCACCTTTGAGGGCAAGGTTGTCAGATTCAGTAGCTCCCGAAGTCCATACAATTTCCCGGGGATCACAATGAATCAGGTCAGCCACATGCTGACGGGCTTCTTCTATGGCTTCTTCAGCTTTCCAGCCAAATACATGAGAGCGGGAGGCAGCATTGCCAAAATTACCGTCCAGAGTCAGGCATTCCATCATGATATCTCTTACCCGTGGATCAACCGGCGAAGTCGCTGAATAATCAAAATAAATTGGTGCTTGCATATCGTTTACTTCACTTACCTCTAATAATTACTGCTAACATTTACCTTAATATTTATCCTTAATAATATTTATCCTTAAAATGAAAA
>JAYPJO010000163.1:0-1623 GCA_038128465.1 Gammaproteobacteria bacterium | reverse complement strand
AAATGAAAACTGCATTTATATAATTCTTTCTATACGTTCCAGTTGTTCAATCTGCCTTTCATGCTGACTCCGCGCAATCTGGTTTATTTCCCTTTTTGAAACCAGATCAGCCAGGGAAATATCGCTTAAATAATCATGAATCTGATCACTCAGGTCCTGCCACAAATGATGAGTCAGACAGATATTGCCATTCTGGCAATTACCCGAACCCTGGCACTTGGTGGTATCCAGTGATTCACTGACTGCATTTATTATTTCAGCCATATCAATTTCGCTTTCATCCCGGCTCAACAGATATCCACCGCCAGGACCACGTATGCTCCTGACCAGCTCTTTCTTACGTAACTTGGAAAATAACTGTTCCAGGTAGGACAGGGAAATCTCCTGTCGCTGCGAAATATCATTCAGGCTGACCGGACCCTTGCTGGCATTGATACTCAAATCCAGCATGGCGGTTACAGCGTATCGTCCTTTGGTAGTGAGGCGCATAGTCAGTTTTACACTCTGAATTTAATCCTGATTAATTTAGTCAGGTATTATCCAAAAACCAAGTTTATTGGTCAAGTATTTTTCAGAGGCGCCATTATAGCCTTCTGGACGATAGTTGCCAGCCAGTATCCTGCTTAATCAGTTTTTTTGAGCATTTTCCGGGTTTCGGTAACCATACCGTGCAGAATATTAATTTCCATTTTATCCGGTCGGATTCGGTTATATAACCGGCGCAGGCGAGGCATCAAATGCCGCGGATTTTCCGGGTCATGAAAATCTATCTCGATCAGCAGCTGTTCCAGATGTTGCAGGTAGGTTTCCACCTCGGCTACCGTGGCCAGCTCATTATCCCACTGCTCTTCTGACTGATCTGAGTTGTTTGCGTCTTTCAGGCTGTATTTATAGATTTCATGGCTAAGTACCATAACTGCAGCAGCAAGATTCAATGAGCTGTACTCAGGATTAGCTGCGATCTGCACGTGAAAGTTACACATTTGCAGTTCTTCGTTACTAAGACCTCGATCTTCCCGACCAAAAACCAGTGCTACCTCATGCTGCTGACTTTCATCGACCAGCTTCTGGGCACAGCTATCGGGATCCAGTACTGGCCAGGGTATACGCCGGGAGCGAGCAGAGGTACCAATTACCAGGCTAGAGTCCGCGATGGCTTCATTCAGGTCTTCACAGAGCACAGCATTATCAAGAATATCCAGTGCCGAGGAAGCCCGACCCACAGCCACACCCGAGGGGTAATCTTTGGGTGCCACCAGGTAAAGTCTGGAGAGTCCCATGTTTTTCATGGCGCGCGCTGTTGCACCGATATTCCCCGGATGTGAGGTATTAACCAGAACAATGCGGATGTTGGATAAATTCAATTCTGTCAGCTAAAAATTAAAAGCGCGCATCTTAGCAGAAAGCAGCTCCCTCTGATATTATAGCACCCGATTTTTCCCCAATTCCCTAAAGGCTTCGACATGCACCCTATTGTAAATATTGCCCTTCGCGTTGCCCGTGAAGCCTCCGATATTATTGCTCAGTCCTCCGACCGCCTAGACCGGTTAAAAATATAACAAAAACCCCACAAACAAATCCTCACAAACAACCACCAAGAGGTCGAAGAGCAGATAAACAGCA
>JAYPJO010000162.1:3384-4735 GCA_038128465.1 Gammaproteobacteria bacterium | reverse complement strand
ATCCTGGATCGCCTGACCCAATATACACATTACCTGGAGAACATGTCCTCACGGCTTTCGCATGAGTTGCGTACGCCAGTTACGGTGGTGCGTTCATCACTGGAAAATTTACGCATGGCCGGCAATGAGCAGGAGTCTGAAGTGTATATCCAGCGTGCAGAGGAGGGGATTGCCAGGCTTAACTTGATCCTGACCAATATGAGTGAAGCCTCTCGCATGGAGCAGATACTGAAAACCTCTGACAAGGAAGAAGTGGATCTGACTAAGGTTATTGCAGCCTGTTCGGAAGGGTACAGCCAGATCTATCCGCATATTGAATTCCAGCTCAATAATTCAACTGAGCCGGTAGTGATTATGGGAAATGCTGATTATATCGTCCAGCTTATGGACAAGCTCGTGGCCAATGCGGTGGAATTCTCAAATGACGGCAAGCCAATCAAGATAAAATGCAGCTGTGAGGATAACGAAGCGGTTATTTCAGTCGCTAACTCCGGCCCTTATCTGGCGGAAGAAATGAAAGACAGGATATTTGATTCCATGGTTTCCGTTAGACCGGAGAGTAAAAAGAAACAACCGCATCTTGGTATGGGGCTGCACATCGCCAGAATGATCAGTGAATACCATGAAGGTTATATTTATGCTGATAACCTCCTGGAAGAAGAAGGGGTTATTGTGGTGCTAAGAATTCCATTACTGAAAAGCTAAGCCAAGGTCTGCTTTTCGCCATCCGGTTATTACTCATCTTCCAGCCATGCTGAACGTGCCAGGGAATTAATTCCATTGGCACGTGGCCAGTCTGGATGTGAGTCTTGCAGTTTAGTTGCAATCGTTTTGACATGAGCAAGCTCCTTATTATTTTTTGCAACTGGGACGATATTAATTTCCTGAGACAGAGAATTGACTGAATGATTAAAGGCATTTCAGTATAATCACGGGCTTGTTATTTGTATAGCTCTGGAAGAGCTCGGGGAAGACTTGGAAAATTAATGGCAATTTTAAATTATCAGGTTTACCCAAAACAGTCAGTTCAATCTGTCGTTAATTAAATATTTCCTGGGTGGTGACAATCAATTATGAGCGCAGTGCCGCCTCTAAAAAATATTATTCTGGTTGGCGGTGGTCATGCTCATGCTCTGGTAATTAAATTTTGGGGTATGCATCCTGTACCGGACGCCAGGCTGGTTCTAATTTCTCCACAAGTACAAACTCCTTATTCGGGTATGCTTCCCGGCCTGATTGCGGGTCATTATGCTTTTGATGATATTCATATAAATCTTCCTGCTCTGTGCCAGTGGGCGGGAGTGCAGTTTATTCAGGACAGGGTAGTTGCAATGGACCCAAAGGCTAAAAC
>JAYPJO010000162.1:0-3374 GCA_038128465.1 Gammaproteobacteria bacterium | reverse complement strand
GCTTAGAAGATGAAACAGAACTTAATTATGATCTGCTCTCTCTGGATATTGGATCAACACCAAATTATGACATTCCCGGAGTCTCAAAATTTGCGGTGCCGATCAAGCCTATTGCTGATTTTTATAGCCAATGGCAAGAGGTCAGAAAAACGATCGAGCATAAACATGATGGGCAAAAAATTGTAGTTGTCGGTGGTGGTGCCGGTTCCGTTGAAACTATTTTAGCTATGGCTCACTCACTGGAATCTGATCCGGCAACTAGGGGTAAGTGCAGGTTTACACTGGTTTATAAAAACTCAGAGCTGTTACCGGGATATTCTTCTGGTCTGATAGCAAAAGTTAAGACTGCGTGTCTGCGATATGGCATACAGTTAAAGGCAGACTTTAATGTTGTCAGGGTGGAACATAATTCACTCTACGGGAGTGAGAACGCTACAGAAGACTTTGATTTTCTGTTCTGGTGTACCCATGCCAGTGCTGCATCTTGGACAGCTGATTCAGGTTTGGCCTGCGATGAGGACGGATTTGTAACCGTTAACACCTGCCTGCAATCTGTTTCCAGTCCGGATGTATTCGCAGCCGGGGATATAGCACATATGGAAGCCAATCCGCGCCCAAAAGCAGGGGTATATGCAGTCAGGCAGGGGCCATATTTATATGACAATTTACGTGCCCGTATACTGGGCGAACCTCTGAA
This sequence comes from Gammaproteobacteria bacterium, assembly GCA_038128465.1. Classification (GTDB taxonomy): domain Bacteria; phylum Pseudomonadota; class Gammaproteobacteria; order Pseudomonadales; family Pseudohongiellaceae; genus UBA5109. The sequence continues at coordinate 2,677 of JAYPJO010000162.1, read as the reverse complement.
AAACTATGTACCCCAACGTCAATTCCTCAGTCTGTTGGCACTGGGTGATAAAAATGCTGTGGGTTTACGTGCACCTTTCCCTGCCTTCTGCGGAGCATGGGTGTGGCGCTGGAAAAATAATATTGATCAGAAATTCATGTCAGGATTCAGCAAATTGCCGCCAAAAGCTCCCAATAAAAGCAACTAAGAATAACGTAGAATATATTTGTATCTACAAAGGGCGGCTGTGCAAAGTGGATTTTTGTCTGGAAAATTATCAGGCTCCGGAATGCTTCGATTCACAGAGCCTGGATTAGACTTACCTGTCTGGCAGGCTTGTTAGTAGAGCTGTATTTAAGACTTATTTGGATGGATAATCTCTGGCCGTTGCTCCTGTATAAAGCTGGCGAGGGCGACCAATTTTGAAAGGATTACTGATCATTTCATGCCAGTGAGATACCCAGCCTGGTGTTCTGCCAGTGGCAAAGATAACGGTAAACATACTAATAGGAATGCCAATGGCCTTGAGAATAATGCCGGAATAGAAATCGACATTGGGATAAAGATTTCTTTCAACGAAATACTCATCTTCCAGTGCGATTTGTTCCAGTTTCATGGCAATATCGAGTAATGGGTCATCTTCAATGCCCAGCTCTTCCAGTACTTTGCCGCAGGCCTCACGCAATACTGTAGCGCGTGGGTCAAAGTTTTTATAAACCCTGTGACCAAATCCCATCAGACGGAACGGATCATCTTTATCTTTAGCACGGGCAATATATTTATCAATCTGTGATGCATCACCAATTTCATTCAGCATTTTTAATACGGCTTCATTGGCGCCACCATGTGCCGGCCCCCACAATGCAGTAATACCCGAAGAAACACAGGCATATGGATTTGCGCCAGTCGAACCTGCCAGTCGGACGGTTGACGTTGAAGCATTCTGTTCATGATCTGCATGTAGCAAAAAGATCTTGTCCATGGCATCAACCAGGACCGGGCTTATTTTGTTTTCTTCACAGGGTGTGCTGAACATCATGTGCAGGAAATTTTCTGAAAAGCTCAGGCTGTTATCAGGGTAGATAAATGGCTGGCCAACCGAATACTTGTAACACATGGCGGCGAGAGTTGGCATTTTGGCTATCACACGCATTGCTGCATTCATGCGGTGTTTTTCATTGCTGATTTCTAGGTTGTCATGATAGAAAGCGGAAAGTGCGCCGACCACACCAACCATGATAGCCATGGGGTGTGCATGTCTTGGGAAACCGTTAAAAAAGGTGTGCATCTGTTCGTGCACGAGAGTGTGGTATTTAATTTCATTTTCAAATTCTGTTTTTTGCTCGGCATTTGGTAATTCACCATTTAGCAGCAGATAGCAACATTCCAGAAAATCTGATTTTTCAGCCAGCTGCTCGATAGGGTAGCCACGGTAAAGTAATACACCTTTATCGCCATCTATATAAGTAATTTTGGATTCGCATGAAGCGGTGGACATAAAACCGGGGTCATAGGTGAAAACCCCTTTACTGGCAAGGCTGCTTACATCAATAACATCTGCACCAGTTGTGCCCTCATGAATTGGTAATTCGAGGGTTTCATCAAAGCCATCAATTGATAACTGAGCTTTTTTCTCAGCCATTATGAACTCCTGTCACGAGAATTTATATTTCGAAAAAGGCGTGTTTATAAGAGGACGCCGTAACGGAAGATGCACACTATCTTCTGATCATTATTTTGTCAAATGAAAGGGGCTTAAAATTAGTTATTTACTAATAAAACCGGCTATTCTTTCCCTTAAAAAAAATACGAAAAAAGCGTTAGATGCCGGTTGCTTAAAGGGCTATAAGAGACTAATATGCACACGTTTTAATAAACCATCGGTTATGATAAATAAATTCTATCAAATATTTAAAATTGATAGATAAAATAGTCAAGAGGTTTTTCCACGTGAAAGATAAACGACCGGTTAATCTGGACATTTCAACTATAAGCCTGCCCATTGCAGCCTATACTTCAATCACCCATCGTATTTCCGGCGTTATCGTTTTTGTTGGTATCGCTATTCTGCTTTGGGTATTCGACAAATCCCTGAGCGGTGAAGAAGGTTTTAACCAGATCGTATCACTGGGAAACAGCTTCATTTTTAAATTTATTTTGTGGGGAACTCTGTCAGCTCTGGCCTACCATTTGGTAGCAGGCATCAAGCACCTGCTTATGGATACGGGCATTGGTGAGACCAAAGAAGCGGCGCCCTTAGGTGCGAAAATAACGATTGTTGTCAGCCTGGTACTCATCGTTTTACTGGGGGTATGGATATGGTAACCAATGTAACCAGTTTTGGGCGCAGCGGTCTGTATGATTGGGTAGTACAACGTGTGTCCGCCGTAATATTGCTTTTATACATAATCTTTATGGCCTATGTCTTTGTTAGTACACCGGATATGGCCTATGCCGATTGGCGGGCACTATTTGCCAACAATGCGGTACGCATTTTCAGTTTAATTGCACTTTTGTCACTTTGTGCACACGCCTGGATTGGCATGTGGACTATTGCTACCGATTACCTGACTTCAAGAATGCTGGGTGCCAGCGCCAATAAAATTAGATTTGTTTTTCAATTGCTGTGTTTCATCGTCCTCTTTGTTTATTTTGTCTGGGGCGTACAGATTTTATGGAGTATTTAACCCGTGGCTAA
>JAYPJO010000161.1:0-4786 GCA_038128465.1 Gammaproteobacteria bacterium | reverse complement strand
CCTTTATCCTGGTCTGGAATGGTGGCTATTTCTTTCTCGAACATGTCATGAAAGTTTTTATTGGACTGATGTTCGTCTGCATTGTATTTTGTGCTGTCCTGGTCATGCCGCCAATATCGGAAATATTTTCAGGTATTTTCCTGCCAAGTCTGCCCGATTCAAGTCTGGTTTTTGTATTCGGTGTCATCGGAGGAGTAGGTGGCAGTGTTACTGTGATGAGTTATTCATACTGGATTCAGGAAGCCGGCTGGCATGGTAAGGAAAAAATTGAAACTATGCGTACAGACCTGGCAATTGCCTATGGCCTGACCGGCTTGTTTGGTATTGCCATTATGCTGGTTGCCACTGGCGCAAATGCTGAAGAGGCAACAGGAACGGGATTAGCACTTGCAGTTGCTGAGCAGCTTACCCCAGTACTTGGAGAAACCGGCAAATGGATTTTTTTAATAGGCTTCTGGGGTGCTGCTTCCAGTTCGGTTATTGGAGTCTGGCATGGTGTGCCCTATCTTTTTGCCAATTTTTTCTATCATGTTCGCGATAAAAAAAATCTGCTTGAGTCGCCAGAAAGCATTGCCAAGACACCTGCCTATAGGGGCTATCTTGTTTATCTTTGTTTTGTCCCCATGATCCTGTTGTTATGGGGACGACCATTCTGGGTCATTATCCTGTACTCAGTGACCGGCGCATTCTTTATGCCACTTTTGGCTGGTTTGTTACTTTACATGAACAGTGCTGTCAGATGGATGGGAAACTATGCGAATCGCAGACTTACCAAAAGCTTATTAATTGTTTGCCTGTTACTATTCAGTTTTCTTCTGGTGGTAGAAATTCAGTTACAGTTTTTCAGCAGCTAACAAGCCAGAGAAGGGCTAACCTGCCGGGTTTTGTTTTTCCTTTTAACAGTGCTCTGTTTTAAAATGTATTCGCGCTTGCACATAATCGAAGGCTAATCTGTAAATATGCAAGATTTTGAAGATATTAGACCCTACCTTGATCATGAAGTAAGGCAGGTGGTTGACTCCTTGCTCAAGGACACCGAGTTAAGTGTCGCGATTGCCCGTTATCGATTTCCACGCTGGTTTGCTTTCTTTCCGGGATTCGTCACCAGGCTGGTTCAGTCTTATCTGAGAAAAGAAACGACACAAATTAACAGCATTCATGATGTCCAGATTATTGTAGAAAAGTACCTGCACAATTTAATCGAGAGAACGAGTACCAGTCTGACCAATGATGGCCTGGAACAGCTGGACAACAGTTCACCTTATTTATTTATAAGTAACCACCGTGACATTACTCTGGATCCAGCGTTGGTGAATTACATGTTATACCACCAGGGTTTCAATACCTTACAGATAGCAATCGGTGATAATTTGTTGAAGCGGCCTTTTCTATCAGATTTGATGCGTCTGAATAAGAGCTTTCTGGTTAAACGAGGGTTGCAGGGGCGTGAAAAACTCAAGGAAAGCAAGCGCCTGTCGGCTTATATTCACCATTGTATAGGACAGGGAGAAAATGTATGGATCGCACAGCGGGAAGGTCGTGCCAAAGACGGGTTAGATCGCACTGAAGCAGCAATTATCAAGATGCTGCATCTGGCAAAAAGAGATAAAGGGAATAAAGCTGCGCTGGCAGAAACCATTAATGCTCTGAATATAGTTCCGGTTTCGATCTCCTATGGCCTTGACCCCTGTGATGAGTACAAGGCAGAAGAGTTATTTGCCATCGATAACTCAGGTAAATTTGAAAAAGATGAAAATTCCGATATACAAAGTATATTGGCAGGCATGATTGGAGAAAAAGGGGATATACACGTGGCCTTTGGACAGCCATTGCATGTTGAGAATGAGGTCACTGAAGAGGAGATTGCGACCCTGATAGATGATCAGATAATTACTAATTACCGCCTGCATCCCAGTAATTATTTCGCTTTTTTTGAATTGAGTCCGGAGCAGAAAAATCACTTTAATTTGCCCGAAATTTTTAACAGGAGTAAAACAGATATCGAAAATCTGGAAAAAAAATTCAGTGCCCGTCTAGCACATATTCCTGTCAGCCTGCAGCCTTATGTCCTGTCCATGTACGCTAACCCTGTTATCGCCAAAACTAGCTAGCTCAACTGACGATTAAAAATTAACCCATGCTGTCAGATCAGGTTAAACAAGACATACAGTCCTACTATTCCCAATTTTTGCAAACGCGGAATTTAAATCCACGTTACGGGCAGAAATTGATGATCGCTGAAATTGCCAGGTCACTATCTGCCCTTGAACTGGATGATGAAGGCAAACGCTTTTCAGATTCCCCACCAATATGTGTAGTCGAAGCCGGGACCGGGACAGGCAAAACCATTGCCTATCTTATTGCTGTGCTGCCAGTTGCAAAAGCACTGGGTAAAAAAGTGGTGATTGCTACAGCTACAGTGGCTTTGCAGGAACAGTTAATGTTTAAAGATATACCGGAACTGCAATCGCACACAGATCTGGAGTTTTCCAGCATACTGGCCAAGGGCAGGGGACGCTATCTGTGTCTTTCCAGGCTAGAGAACCTTCTGAAAATGAATAGCAGTCAGGAAGCGATGCTAGATCTTTATGGGTTGGAACTTGAACCTGAAGGTAGTCTCGATAAGCAGATATATCAAGATATGCTAAAAGCGCTGGAAGAAAAGCGTTGGCATGGAGATCGTGATGACTGGCCGGTTATTTTGGAGAATCGGGACTGGCGCGCTGTTTCAGTTGAACATGGACAATGTGCCGGTAGTCGATGTTCAAATTATGATACCTGCTTTTTTTTTAAGAGCCGCCAGTTACTGCAGCAAAGTGATTGCATTATCGCCAATCAGGATCTTGTGCTCGCAGATTTAAGTCTGGGTGGCGGCGTAATTCTGCCACACCCATCTGACGTCATTTATATTTTTGATGAAGCACATCATTTGCCGACAAAAAGCCTGTCACATTTTTCGCATACACTGCAATTACGTTCTTCGATGCACTGGCTGGATCAGACTAAAAACCTGTTGGCTCGATTAAGTTCCCAGGCCGGGACCGAACTCAGTGTTCAGTTTGAAAAAGCTGATGCTGAGCTTATGGAAGCCAGAAAAAAACTGGGTGATGCTTTTCTGGTATTTGAACAATTCTATGGGGAATCATCATTAGCAGATAAAAAAATTATTCAGCATACCTTTGAGCGGGGAGAAATTTCTTCCGATTTGCGTGAAATTTGTGCGATCTCATATTTATCATTTTCACAGTTTGCTCAAACGCTGGACAAGATACTTAACCGGATCAGGCAATGTATGGAGAGTGAAGGTGGCGAAATTGAATCAGCATTGGCAGAGAGCTGGTATCCGGCTCTTGGCAGTATCCAGGCTCGCTGTGAGGCTAGCGTGCAACTGTGGTATGACTACGCTAACCAGGATAACAACGAGACTGTTCCACAGGCAAGATGGCTGACATTTTCCAGTCACCAGGATGAATTGGAAATCAGCCTTTCCAGTAGTCCTATACTTGCGGCTGATGCCTTGACTGAGAAACTCTGGGAGGAATGTTTTGCAGCAGTTCTTACATCTGCAACCCTGACTGCGCTCAACAGTTTTGATTTTTTAAGCATAAGGGCCGGATTACCGGAAGACAGTCACTTTGTGCGTATAGCAAGTCCGTTTAATTTTAGTGAGGCTGCGTCATTGCAGATTCCTGAAGACGGTTTCGATGCGGCGGACAGCCCCGCACATACCGAGGCTATTATTTCCTGTTTACCAGACTTGCTGAGGGAAGATAAGGCAGCTCTGGTTTTATTTAGCTCCAGGCGCCAAATGCTGGATGTCCTGGATGGTTTACCGGAGAATTTAAAAGATGAAGTGTTGTCACAGGATGATTTTCCGAAACAGCAATTAATCTCAATACATAAGCAGAAAATAGATGAAGGCGGGCGCAGTATAATTTTTGGTCTGGCGAGTTTGAGTGAAGGCATAGACTTACCTGACCAATATTGTACTCATGTTGTAATTGCTAAATTGCCATTTTCCGTGCCGGATGATCCGGTAGATATAACCCTTGGACAATGGTTTAAAGATCAGGGCAGAAATCCCTTTAATGAAATTTCAGTTCCGGAAGCAGCAATGAAGCTGGTTCAGGCCAGTGGTCGTCTTTTGAGAAGTGAAAGTGATCGGGGGACTATATCCATTCTGGATCAGCGTCTGCTAAAGCGTTCTTACGGAACTTCTATTCTGGATGCATTGCCACCTTATCGCAGAGATGTCTTCAGCTTGTAATGATGTCATGGCTTAATAAATAGCTCAGAATCTGGTCAGCACTTTGTTCAGGTGTATTGCTAACGGGTATGACTATTTCTGCATTTTCAGGCACTTCATATGGTGAACTGATGCCAGTGAAATTTGGAATTTCACCACGCCTGGCTTTGGCATAAAGCTTTTTTGGATCTCTGTCTTCACAAATCTCCAGCGGTGTATCGATATATATTTCAATGAATGGCAGATCAGCATCATCATGAATTTGCCTGACCATCTGGCGATCACGTTTAAATGGTGAAATAAAACTGGACAGTACAATCAGGCCCGCATCTGCAAAAAGTTTGGAGACTTCACCGACACGTCGGATATTTTCTTCACGATCTTCGTCGCTGAATCCCAGGTTGTTATTCAGGCCATGTCGTATATTATCGCCATCCAGGACATAGCTTTTGTATTTTGTTGCGATTAATTTATGTTCCAGGGTAAAAGCCAGGGTGCTTTTACCGGAACCGCTGAGGCCGGTAAACCAGAGTGTGGCAC
>JAYPJO010000160.1:0-4802 GCA_038128465.1 Gammaproteobacteria bacterium | reverse complement strand
TGTGCAGAAATCACCCTGTATCCATTGCAGTTTTTCACTGTAGCCAAACCTGGCTATACGGCGTTTTGCACTCTCACATTGCTTCTGACTGATGGTGACACCAAGTCCGGTAACCGGCATTTGTGATTCTATGTAACAGAGGCTGGCTGCAACGCCACAACCAAGATCAACCAGATGAGGTATGTCCTCCTGTTTCCGGTCCAGTAAAACACGACAAATCTGGTCGTCAATATAATGCAGGGCTTCGTTACGATTTGCCACACCATAGGCCCAGATGGCACGCCTGATACTGCCCCCGGAAGAATGCCCCAGCTTCAGGAAAAGCTCAGTGTTTTCATTATAAAAACTCTGAACATGTTGAATGATATGATTTTCAGACATTTACAATGCTATATCACGTATCAGCTGGTAATATATCTTTAAACGTCAACTTATTGAATTACTTAAGGAAATTCAAGTAATTCTGAGGCCGGCCTGCGCACCGGTATGGGGCTCCAGCAGATAAATGTCCGGACCTTCCCCGGCTGCGAGAATCATGCCTTCGGAGACCCCGAATTTCATTTTGCGGGGTTTCAGGTTGGCGACAAGCACAGTAAACATGCCGTTAAGCTGTTCGGGTTCATATGCCGATTTTATGCCTGAAAATACGGTTCGAATTTCTTCCTCGCCAGTATCATTCATACCCAGTCCAAGCGTAATCTTTAATAATTTATCTGCACCTTCAACGTGCTCTGCTTTAAGGATTTTCGCAATACGTAAATCGACGTTGGCAAATTCCGGAAACTCAATTTCATCTGAAATCGGATCCTTAGTCAGTGGACTGTCGACAGAATTTTTCTGGGCAGCTTGCTGTTCGCCCAGACTTTCCTTGCTGGCTTCTACCATAGCTTCAACCTTGGTGCTTTCCACACGCGTCATAATGAGTTTGAATTTATTGATCTGATGGTCAAGCAGGAATGTTTCTGCATCAGACCATTGCAATGCCGATATGTTTAAAAATTCTTCAGTCTGTTGCGCCAGTCCTGGCAATACCGGCTTCAGATAAATGATCAGCAGGCGGAATAAATTTATACCTGTGGAACAGATATTCTGTACTTCAGGTGCTTGCGGATTCTCCTTGGCAATGACCCAGGGGGTTTTGTCAGCGATATACTGATTTGCCCTGTCAGCCAGAGACATGATCAGACGAATAGCTTTGGCAAATTCACGTTTTTCATATAATTCTGCGATTTCTTTTGCAGCCTCTTGTGATTCAGATATTAGTTCCGCTTCTGAAACTGCTGCAGACAATTGCCCACCAAAACCCTTATTGATAAATCCGGCACAGCGGCTGGCGATGTTGACAACCTAACCAACCACATCGGAATTTACCCGTTGCACAAAATCTTCCAGATTCAGGTCCAGGTCATCAGGGCTGCTGCTTAGCTTGCCGGCGAAGTAGTAACGCAGATATTCCGGATTCAGGTGCTGCATATAGGTTTCAGCCATGATGAAGGTGCCTCGTGACTTCGACATTTTCTGGCCGTTTACCGTGAGAAAACCGTTTACAGAAATACCCGTAGGGGTTCTGAAATTTGAGGTCTTGAGCATGGCAGGCCAGAACAGGGCATGGAAATTGATTATGTCCTTGCCAATGAAGTGCCAGAGTTCATTGTTTGAATCGGCATCCCAGTAATCTGCAAATTCAAGATCATCCCGGCTTTCGCAAAGCTTCTGGAAACTGGCCATGTATCCTATAGGTGCATCCAGCCAGACATAAAAGTACTTGCCAGGTTCGCCCGGGATTTCAAAGCCAAAATAGGGAGCATCGCGGCTGATATCCCATTCCTGAAGGCCGCTGTCGAGCCATTCCGCCAGCTTGTTTGCCACTTGCTCAACCAGAGTGCCACTGCGAGTCCAATCTTTCAGAAAGTCCGTAAAGTCAGGCAGGGTGAAAAAGAAATGGGTTGATTCTTTTTCCACCGGCGTGGCACCGGAAATTGTTGAACGCGGATTGATTAAATCTGTAGCATTATAGGTTGAACTGCACACTTCGCAGTTATCACCATACTGATCCTCGGCTTTACATTTCGGACATTGGCCTTTAATAAAACGATCAGATAAAAACAGACCTTTTTCAGGATCATACAGCTGAGTAATATTACGCTGACTGATATGGCCATTGGCTTTACAGCGTTCATAAATCAGAGAAGAGAATGTTCGGTTTTCTTCTGAATGAGTGCTGTGATAAATATCAAAATCGACCAGAAAATCAGCAAAATCCCGCTGGTGCTCCTGATTGACAGCATCTATGAAATCTTCCGGTGACACTCCGGCTTTTTCAGCACTCAGCATAATGCCGGTACCGTGAGCATCATCAGCACATACATAGCTGCAGTTATTCCCCTGCATACGCTGGAAACGCACCCAGATATCAGCCTGGATGTAGCCCAGCAGATGTCCCAGATGAATGGGGCCATTGGCGTAGGGCAGTGCGTTGGTAACAAGTATGTTTCTGTTGCTCAAAATGAAGTCTCTACAAGGCGTCAGATGCTGATAAAGGCGGCGATTCTAGCAGTTTTACTGACTTAATTTAAGTCAAATTAGACAGTAACAAACAGCACTTGAAAGGTTATTTTTGTATACTTGGCGCTATGAAAACAACTTACTGGACCATTCCCGGAATCATTAAAAATACCTTGCCACTATTGCTGATGCCGGTTATAGCTTTTGCACAGATTCCTTATGACAGGGATTACCCTGTCATGAATTATGCCAATGCAGAAACTGCTGATGTGGTCAGTCTGTTATTTGAGGATATAGCAAGTGGCAGGGTTGAACTGGAATATCGAGGTGAGCGGGGATATCTGGAGTCACTGCTTACCCTGTTGAATATTGATGACACTTCGCAATTACTGGTGTTTTCCAAAACTGCGCGCAAGAGCCGGTTTGTCACCCCGGAAACTCCGCGAGCACTTTATTTCAATGATGAGGTCTATATTGGCTATATACCGGATACCAATACTCTGGAAATAGCCGCTATGGATCCGCTGCTGGGTCCGGTATTTTTTGATATTCCACAGGACGTGGAAAGGCCCCTGGAATTGAGTCGTCAGACCAGTCGCTGTTTACGCTGTCATGACACCAGAAGTAATACGGGTGGTGGCACACCTCGCTTCATGATGAGTTCCAGACTGGTAGATTCCAATGGAGCCATCGCCTCGCATGAAGTCAGCGTGATGATGCAGGAAAGTACCCCCCTGAACCAGCGTTGGGGTGGCTGGTATGTCACTGGTTTTCACGGTGAACAGGAAACTATGGGTAATCTGATGTTTGAAGGACAGGCCACATCTGTTAGCGAGATTGATCTGCTCGCCAATGGCAATAAAAGGGATTTATCACAATGGGTAAATACCAGCCCTTATCTTGGCGAACATAGTGACATCGTTGCCTTACTGGTTATACAGCACCAGCTGGAAGTGCAAAACACCATGACCAAAGCCGCCTGGGATTATCGTCAGCTACTGGCTGAAGCAGGAGAAGTCAGTCCACAACAGCTTGCTGAATTTGCCAGACCGGTTCTTGATGCCCTGTTTATGGCGAATGAAGCCCCGCTGGGTGATCAGATTCAGGGCTTGTCTGGTTACACTGAATATTTCCAGAGTCTTGGTCCTTTTGATAATCAGCAACGCTCCCTGCGTGACCTGGATTTGAACTCGCGTGTTTTTAAATTTCCCCTGAGTTACCTGATTTATTCCAATGCTTTTGCAGCAATGCCTGAAGCCTTACACGACTACATTGTACAGGGTATTCAACAGGTGCTGACTGGCACCGGTGATGATTCGGGATACACACATCTTGATGCGCAGACCCGTGACGCCATTCTGGAAATTGTCAATTCCACTGCCCCAGGTTTTTTTCTGTAATCACCCTTAGCGATCAGTTAGAATGCGTGCTTTTCTTCCGAAGGGCGACGCCACAATGCAGTTACTGGATGGTAAGGCAACATCTGAACAGTTAAAGGCTGAGATTGCTGAAAAAGTAACAGCCATAAAAGCGGTTAATGGTAAGGTGCCACATCTTGCAGCGGTTATTGTTGGTAATGATGGTGGTAGTCATACCTATGTAAATAACAAGGTACGTACCTGTGAGCAGCTGGGTTTTGATTCAACCCTGATTGCATTGCCGGAAGAAACCAGCGAAGCTGAATTACTGCAGAAAGTTTATGAACTAAATAACAATGACGATATCGATGGTTTTATTGTGCAGGTTCCACTACCTGATCACATCAATGAAGATAAGGTTACTGAAGCTATAAATCCGGATAAGGATGTTGATGGTTTCCATCCGGAAAATCTGGGTCGCATGATGCTGGGTTTGCCGACCTACATATCTGCCACACCCAATGGCATCCTTGAATTATTAAAACGCAATGGCATCAAAACAGCCGGTAAACATTGTGTGGTCATTGGGCGTAGTAATATTGTTGGCACGCCCATGTCAATTTTAATGTCACGTAATGCCGAGCCCGGCAATTGTACCGTGACCATGGTTCATAGCCGCACTCAGAACATGCAGGAAATCTGTGCCAGTGCGGATATTCTGATTGTTGCAATTGGTAAGCCGGAGTTCGTCAAGGCAGATATGGTAAAACCCGGTGCAGTTGTCATCGATGTAGGCACCACCCGGATGCCGGATACATCAAAACCGAAAGGCTTTGCCCTGAAGGGTGATGTGGATTTCGAAGACGTAAAAGACAAGTGCAGTTTTATTACGCCGGTTCCAGGCGGCGTGGGACCGATGACCATCGCCTCGTTAATGCA
>JAYPJO010000159.1:3322-4912 GCA_038128465.1 Gammaproteobacteria bacterium | reverse complement strand
AACTTGCTTTCATCGGCAATACAGATAAATTCTTTGGCCACAGCAGCGATTATTTTTTCGCGGGTGAGGGCAGCACCTCCGCCTTTTATCAACTGCAGATATTCATTAGCTTCATCAGCACCATCGACATATACCGTGACTTCATCCACGCTGTTTAAATCGTAAACCGGTATACCGTGAGATTTTAATCGTCTGGCAGTTTCTTCCGAACTGGCAACAGTGCTGCTAATTTTGTGTTTGGCCTCTGCCAAGCATTCGATAAATAAATTTGCTGTGGAGCCTGTACCAACACCTATCACACTATCTTCATGAAGATGTTGTTGGATTCGATCAAAAGCTGCTCTGGCCACAGCCTGTTTTAATTCATCCTGGGTCATGCAAGTCACTCTATTATGCTATTGATTTGTAGCTCTGAGTCTAGCGGACTTACTGTATACATGCGAGCCAGCCTGGCAAATAAAAATTTGTAAATTATTGCTTGTTTAAATCTAAAATAATATATATAGTTCAGTATGTTACAGCATTTACCTAAAATATAAAATTAAGTGTGTGTTGTAACAGTCAGATTATTAGGAGACTTCATGAGCAAGAAGCCTGACATTATTGTCGTACTTATGTTCATATTTGGTGCGGGTATTCTTATCAGTGGTGTTGCTCAAAGCGCATTACTGTAAGACCGAAGCAAGTATTGTAGACACAAAAAGCTGATCAGGCAGAAATTGTGTAAATCGCCTGATCAGTAATGATTTTATCCATTGGGACGTCCCAGTCTGCACGTTCAAGTTCTCTGACCCTCTGACATTCATGCGCCAGGCCAACAAGTTTTGGTAATTTTCTAGAAGTTGGCGTCATTTCGCTGCTTTTTTGCAGCATGAAAGCAAGATGCTTATCATAATACCCTGCACCCATTCCGAGACGGGTACCATGACGGTCAAAACCAACCAGTGGCAGAAATAACAAATCCATATGTTCGGCTGCTAGTGCGTTATTAGGGTATAGATTGGGTTCCAGGATACCAAACCTGTTCTTTTGTAAGCCCGAATCGGAGGTATATTCAACAAATGTCAGATTTTTGCTGTCTGGACTGATCACAGGTAAAAAACAGCGCTTGCCCATGCTGATAGCAGACTGGAGAGCTCGAGATGGATCAATTTCACCATCAAAGGCCTGATAAAATGCGAGTGAGGTAGCTGCTGAAAAGTCGGGATCATCCAGTATATGTTGGTGCAACGCTTCGGCAGCTTGATTTTGCTGTCCAGCTGTCAATGATTGCCGCTTCAAGCGCAGTGACTTTCTTAAATGTGAGTGCTTACTCACTTTTAACTCCTGAAATATAAGGTCATTGATATATGCTGCGAATCAATGTTTCTTCAGTTGTTATAACTAACATTGATTTTTTGAAGGTTATCGAGACGCTTTTGTGATCCCTGCAATCGGTCACTGTATCTTAGAAGACTCTCCGGAATACCGCTACCAAAGGAGTCCTGAACCCAAGAGTTCAGGTGGTGACTCGTCCGGTATATCAGGCTTTCCGTCTGGCGGACATGCACAACAATACCATTAGGCAAGTCTCCGGGGTGTAGTTATCGG
>JAYPJO010000159.1:0-3214 GCA_038128465.1 Gammaproteobacteria bacterium | reverse complement strand
ATTTCGTATTGGCGGGAAGCCTGAAGCGCTGTTTCGATTTTTTTCTCAAGCTGACTCAGGAATTCCTGTGCACCATTTTCTGAATCATCAGCCTGTTGTGATTGTTGTAATAATTCGTGACTGATGTTCAAGGCTGTCATTACAGCGATTTTTTCAAAACCCAGAGTGGATCCGTGTTTTTTTACTTTTTCCATTTGTTTGTTGAGGTATGCTGAAGCTTTACGTAAAGCTTCTTCTTCATCTGCACTACAGGCTATCTGGTAGTCTCTTCCCAGAATTTTGATTGTGATACTGTTTTTGTCAGGCATGTTTTAATTTACTGCTTATTAAAAAGGTTATCGGGGTTTAGCTATCTTGCTCAAGTGTTTTAAGGCGTCGCAGGACTTTTTCCAATCGGACACGAGCCAGCTGGTTTTTGTCCAGTAATGTCTTTCGCTCGTCTTCCCAGCTGTTTACCTGGTCACGCAAATTCTGATTTTCAGACTTCATGTCGGCGCAAAGTTGAATCAGTTCATCAACTTTTTCTTCCAGACCGCTGAAATTGGTATCACTCATTGTATTCATACTCATTGAATTCTGATCGGTACTATAAATCGCAAGGTGCAAAGGGTCAACAGACATTTTTATAAAAAATTCAGGTTTTTCAGTCTGTTGTTAATAATAGTTCATCTTAAGCGCGAATATATTTTTTTTGCGTAGGGTTATTCATCCGCTCTTTGTATAATAAGACCATGCCAGTCGTGTCGCCTGATTTTGACAAAGTAGCTGATCTGTTAGCCAGCAATAAAATTTTCAATTCTGTTTCTGAATTGCAGGGTATTATTTGTGGACAGATATGTGCCGGCGTGAAAGATGGCGATGCTATATTAGTCTGGCAATTACTGGGGCAGGAAAATAAACCCAACAAAATCATGAGTGACCTGATCATCCGATTACAGGGAAACATCTTTGAGCAACTCAATGAGGATGATTATACATTTCAACCCTTGCTTCCAGAGGATGATGAGGATCTGAGTATACGTTTGCATGCCCTGGCGAACTGGTGTGAGGGCTTCATTTCCGGTTTTGGAGGTGCTTATGCAAAGGGAGGCAGTTCTTTGCTAGAAGAAACCCGTGAGGTGCTGAAAGATTTTACTGCAATCGCAAATGTTGACGACAGCGCCCAGGAAGAACTTGAAAGTGACGAACAGAATTATATGGAAGTGCTGGAATATGTTCGCATGGCTGCCTATTCGGTTTTCCAGCAAAATAAATCAGAAAACACCGGTCCCCAAATAAATTCAGATGACGAAACCAGTCTGCATTAAGGAAAAATATGAGTATCAGTAAAAGTGAATTTAGCAAGCGTCGCAAGGAATTAATGGCGCATATGGAAGCTGACAGTATTGCAATACTCGCGGCTGCCAGGCCTGCAATACGGAATGGTGATGCGGATTATGCCTATCGCCAAAACAGCGACTTTTATTACCTGACAGGGTTTGCAGAAGCAAATGCTGTGCTGGTTCTGATACCAGGCCGTAAAAATGGTGAATGTTTACTGTTTTGTCAGGAGAAAGATGAACTCAAGGAACTCTGGAATGGCAAGATAATGGGGCCGGAAGCGGCAATAGAAATCCTGGGTGTCGATGACAGTTTCCCTATTTCTGACATGGATGACATCCTCCCCGGTTTAATAGAAGGACGGGAACGTGTGTATTCCCCAATGGGCAAAGATGAAGCATTTGATCATCAGGTTATGGAGTGGGTAAAAGTTATCCGCAGCAAGGTCAGAAGCGGTGCGCATCCCCCCGGTGAATTTCTGGTCCTTGATCATTTATTACATGAGATGCGTTTGGTGAAGTCAAAAGCTGAACAGGACTTAATGAAGAAATCAGGGCAGATAGCCGTTGCTGCACATAAACGTGCCATGCATGCTTGTAAACCCGGGATGTATGAATATCAACTCGAAGCAGAATATTTGTATGAATTTACGCACAGTGGCTGTCGCGCACCAGCCTATAATTCAATCATTGCCGGTGGTGCCAATGCATGTATCCTGCATTATGTTGAAAATAATCAAAAATTACAGGATGGCGATCTAATATTGATTGATGCTGGTTGCGAATATGAATATTACGCCTCTGACATTACCCGCACTTTCCCGGTTAATGGAAAGTTCAGTCAGGAACAAAAAGCTATTTATGAAATAGTACTGGAAGCTCAGTTACAAGCAATAGAAACAATCAAGCCTGGTGCGCACTGGGATGATCCACATAACAAAACAGTAGAGGTTATAACTTTTGGTCTGGTAGAGCTGGGGCTGTTGCAGGGGAACGTGAAAAGTCTGATTGAAGAAGGCGCATACCGGGATTTTTATATGCATAGAGCCGGGCATTGGTTAGGTATGGATGTGCATGACGTTGGGGATTATAAAATAGAGGGTAACTGGCGACAGTTAGAGGCAGGTATGGTAATGACTGTTGAACCCGGAATTTACATTGCGCCTAATAACAAGAATGTTGATCAGAAATGGCGGGGTATTGGCATCCGCATTGAAGATGATGTTGCAGTCAGCCGCCAGGGCTGTGAAATTCTTACTGATGGATTAGCTAAAACAGTCGATGAAATAGAAAACTTTATGGCTGCATAACATGGCTGCTACCCGGCATAATCATTATGATGTCGTCATAATTGGCGGAGGCATGGTTGGTATGAGTCTGGCATTGGCTCTCCAGCAACTTATTACGTCGAACAGTTTAAAAAATTCACCAAAAATCCTGCTGCTTGAATCCAGCACTATGAAACGTCAGGAAGCCCTGCAGCCAGGATTTGACGAGCGTTCTACCGTGCTTTCCTATGGCACGGTAAGCTATTTAAAGAAACTAAAGCTGTGGAAGGATCTAGAACTCAGAGCTGAGTCAATCAAAACCATACATGTTTCTGACCAGAACCAGTTTGGTACCACCCAGATAGAAGCCAGTGAATGTGGTGTTGATTCTCTGGGCTTTGTGCTTGAAAACCAGGACTTGGGTCTGTCCCTGAATAAGGCCATTCTCGGAAATAAAGACACGGAAATAGCGAGCCCGGTCGAGGTAAAACAAATCAATCATAATGTACAGAGCGCTACACTAAGTTGCCAGAGTAATAATGAGTCATTCGATATCTCAGCTGCTTTGATTGTATTAGCGGATGGTGGGCGTTCCGGTTTAAGTGAACAACTTGGCATACACAGGAA
>JAYPJO010000158.1:4007-4961 GCA_038128465.1 Gammaproteobacteria bacterium | reverse complement strand
CCCATCAGCTCAATAAGCCCCCCGGCCGTAGTACCGGTCAGAAACCTGCCGGCTATGCTCGCCAACGCTGAAAGTAAAGCATATTGCGTGGCGGTAAAACGTAAATTACAGAGTGCTGACAGATAGGCTACTACCGTGACACCACCAATGCCGCTGGCAAAGTTTTCAAAACCTATCGCCGCGGCCATTCCAATATTCGAATGTCCAACCAAAGCCAAGGCGGCAAAACTGAAATTGGAAACCGCCATAAGTACCAGGCTGAGCAAGACTGAATGTTTCAGTCCCATACGGGTATAAAGTATGCCGCCAATAAAAATACCGGCCAAGAAAGCAAAGAATCCAAAACCGACATCATAAAAAGCAATCTCATCATTGCTGAAACCCAGATCATCAAATAACAGGCGCAAAGTCAGATTGGCAAGGGTGTCGCCTATCTTGTGTATCAGCACAAAAAACATGACTACCCAAGCACCCTGGCGCTTGATGAATTCGGTCAATGGATTGAAATAATCAACTAGAGCATGAACCAGACCCTTACTTGGGGTTGCTTCCAGATGGCGTTCAGGCTCTCCCATAAAGATACCAACCAGAACAGCTGGCACTACAAATAGGCCGCAGGTTACGTAGGCAATTGTCCAGCCTAAACGACTTGCTATAACTAAGGCCACAGCACTGGTGAAAGCCGCACCAATACGCCATCCGTACTGGGACATGCCAGAACCAGTTCCTAACTGATGGGGCTCCAGCAGCTCTATTCGATAGGCATCAATAATTATGTCGAGAGTGGCTCCGGCTACACCCAGTGTTATCGCGGCTACCGCAACAGTGAACAAGTCCTGATTGGGATCAACCACAGCCAAAAAAACTACCGCAAGCATTACCAGTAGACTAATAAACCAGAGCCATGAGCGTCTTTGCCCAAACCGACTCACAAATGGTAATTTTAGATTATCA
>JAYPJO010000158.1:0-3997 GCA_038128465.1 Gammaproteobacteria bacterium | reverse complement strand
CATTATCAACGACCGGTGCCCATAAAAATTTGAAGTTATAGGCCAGGAAAGTTAAGGCAAATGCGGTTACCGCACTTTTTGAGATGCCATCCTGGGCCAGTCGGGTAGTAAGCGTTGCGCCAATCAGCGCGTAGGGAAACCCGGATGAAACCCCTAAAAAAAAAGCCGCCAGGGGTGCCGACTCCAGATAAGGACGAACACTTTCAGGTAAATATTTTCGCCAGCCAGCATCTGTTGAGTCTTTAGCTATCGCCATGCACTTGTCCGGTTAATGGTGTAAACCTTTGTAGATGAAAAATAAACTGTATCAGGATGAACAAATCTAAAACAGCAATAAAGCCACTTTTTATTTAAAATTATTCAACAGGCTATTTATACAAAAAACACAAACAGTACTAACCCCAGCAATACCCTGTATACGACAAAAGGTAAATACCCCAGTGTGGTTACAAGTTTCAGGAAATAATGAATGCAGAGAAATGAGAATACCGCCGCCAGAAACCAGCCATATAGTAACTCAGACCAGTTGACCGCACTCTCTCCCAGCAGATCCAGAAAAGATAACAGAGTTGCACCGGCAACTGCCGGAATCGCTAACAAAAACGAAAAGTGTGCACTTTCCCTGCGGTTCAATTTACAAAACAACCCCGCGGTCATGGTGACACCTGAACGTGAAGTCCCAGGAAGCAATGCCAGAACCTGTGCCAGGCCTATGAGTAAAAAGCTTTGCCAGCCCATTTTTTTAAGATCCTGCTCTTCTGCGTCCCGTTTATCAGCAAACCATAACAACAGGGCAAATATAATTGTTGTGCTAGCTATCAGTGTCGTATTACGAAAATAGGTATCAATAATATCTCTCAGGAATAATCCGGCCAGGACTATCGGGCAGGTTGCTAAAATGATCATCCACCCCAGTCGGGCATCTTCACTAGGCTCCTGTTTAAGGATATGCAGACCCCATGCGCCAATAATCTGGAATATTTCTTTTCTGAAATACACCACAACCGCGAATAGACTGCCAAAATGTACTGCCACATCAAATGCCAGTCCCTGGTCTTCCCAGCCGAACATGCTGGCTGGAATAATCAGGTGCGCTGAACTTGAAATCGGCAGAAATTCAGTCACCCCCTGAATCAGGGCAAGTATACTGGCTCTGATGAAATCAATTTCCACTATCCTGTTCCTGAGTCCTTAATCCTGGGTCACTTTGTTACGCAAATAGCGTGGTGAAAACTTCTCCGGAGACATGCTTTTACCTGCAGCAAAATACTCCAATGCCAGTTCAGCCATGGCAGCCGCACGTGGATAAACGTCATTATCACTACCTTTTATAAGAGATTGTGTCTGCTCCGGCATCTGTGCAAGAAATGCCATGCCATTACCAACACCATAACAGGCCAACTCAATAGGTAAAACAACGGATTCTGGCTTGCATAGCTGTTCATCGTTTATTTGCTCAATACCATTTTCACCGGCACAGTAAACTGCCCAGTAAACTTCATTAATTCTGGCATCCAGACAGCTCAGGATATGATTAAGACCATTACCCATATTTATCAGGTTTTGATGTGCCATGGCTGCAAGTGTTGATACCGGCACAAGGGGTAAATCAGCACCAAATGCAATACCCTGTGCTACGCCAGCAGCTATTCTTAATCCGGTAAATGAACCTGGCCCGGCACCAACGGCAATAGCATCAAGTTCATTAAACTGCAGCTCATGTTCTGCCATTAAAGACTCAATCATGGGCAAGATATGTTGTGTATGCAGTCTTGGCAGCAGCTCAAAGGTTTCAGCTATCTCACCATTGACTGAAAGTGCACATGAACAGGCTTCAGTGGAACTATCTAATGCAAGTATTGTGGGCATCTTTACATAAAAAAATCCCCCGTAGTCGAAACTACGAGGGACTACTTTTACATTTCAAGTAATGTAATTATTTCTTTTTGGCTTTACGCGCTGCTTTACGCTTAGCCGGCGCCTTTTTTGCTTTGGCTTTCCTTGCTGGAGCCTTCTTAGCTGCCTTTTTCCTGGCAGGCACTTTTTTAGCTACTTTTTTCTTTGAAGGTGCCTTTTTAGCTGCCTTTTTTCTGGCCGGCGCTTTTTTAACTACCTTTTTCTTTGCAGGTGCCTTTTTAGCCGCTTTTTTCCTGGCCGGTGCTTTTTTAGCTGCGGCCTTTTTTGTAGCTGTTTTACGCTTGGCAGGTGCTTTTTTAGCTACTTTTTTCCTGGCTGGCGCTTTTTTCTTGACCACCTTTTTAGCTTTTGCCTTAACCTTTGCAGCTGCTTTCTTGGCAGCAGCCCTCGCTTTTGCTTTTGCCTTGGCGGCAGCTTTCTTTTCAGCAGCCCTGGCTTTAGCAGCCAATTTGCTGGCTGCAGCTTTTGCTTTTGCTGCCAGTTTTTTCTCAGCAGCCCTGGCTTTTGCAGCTTCTTTTTTAAGTTTAGCAGCAACTTTCTTGGCAATAGCCTTTGCATGTTGTTTTTTCAGGTTAGCTTCTGCTTTTTTCAGACCTTTTTTAAGATCTGAAGTCGCTTTCTTTTCCAGTGCTTTCTTATATGCGGCTACGGCCTTGGCCTGAGCAGCAACTTTAGCTTTAGCTGCATCTTTAGCTGCAGCAGTCAGCATTCCTTGTTTTGCTTTTAATTCTTTTGCCCTGGACGAGGCAAGTTTGGTAGTTAATTTTCTAACTTGCGCCCTTGCATTGGCGGCAGCTTTTTTAGTTTTAGCTGCTGTTGCTTTTTTTCGTGCATTACTTATCGCATTAGCCTGTCTGGATACTTCTCTTTGTGCTTTTCCCAAAGCTGACTTTGCGCGACTGGTGGCAGATACTGACTTACGTTTTGCAGGTTTCTTAGCAACAGGTGCTGCTTTTTTTGCTCGGGCTGTAGCCATAATTTTTCTCCTAGAACGTAAATTTTAACTACTGTTTTTTTTATGAATAAAATGTATTCACTTTCGAGCGCAACATATCACAGTTTTTTTCTTATTTACAACTTTTTCGCCAACAGCGTGATTCTAATTCTTGTTTAAAATCAAGTTAAAAAATCAAAATAAAAAAATTATTTATATTTTATTTATACAAATTTTGATCGAGTGATATACAAAGTAAAATTTTACTTTGTCCGTCAGACTGAAATATATGTATAAAAACCTTGATCTCGGCTCTTTAACTCGAAGCTTTTATCAATTTAATACAGCAAGTAATTGCTGCCTAATCTCATCAATATTGCCAACACCATTTATCTGAGTGAATTTTACAGAACCATCTTCACTCTCCAAGTTTTTATAAAAATCTACCAGCGGGAGGGTTTGCTGATGATAAACTTCAAGCCTTTTTCTGACAGTCTCTTCTTTATCATCATCTCTTTGTATCAATGCCTCTCCGGTCTCGTCATCAGCACCTTCATTTCGAGGTGGGTTATGTTCAAGGTGGTACACCCGACCGGAAGCAGGATGCACTCTACGCCCTCCAAGTCGTTTGACAATCTCTTCGTCCGGCACATAAATTTCTAGCACATGCTCTATGTCTACCCCGGCTTCTTTCATGGCCTCCGCTTGGGGTATGGTCCTGGGAAACCCATCAAAAAGAAAACCATTGGTACAGTCATCCTGTGTAATTCGGTCTTTAACCAGCGCTATGATTATTTCATCCGTGACCAGACCACCACTATCCATGACGGATTTAACTTTCAGGCCCAGTTCGCTGCCCTCTTTAACAGCGGCTCGCAGCATGTCTCCGGTAGAAATCTGCGGAATGCCATAGGTATCTATTATGAATTGAGCCTGTGTGCCCTTGCCGGCACCCGGTGCTCCCAACAGGATTATTTTCATCTTGCTTCCCCCAATAAAGCCCGACACATTACAACACTTGCCATAAACACTACAAGTTTACCTTTTATAAGTAGTGGTTCAGTTTTAATTTTGCATCGAGAGGATATGAGGGGGAATGTACTTTAATGAGGAGCCGTCCGAGGCAGGGATGCCGAGGCCGAGCGT
>JAYPJO010000157.1:0-4972 GCA_038128465.1 Gammaproteobacteria bacterium | reverse complement strand
GTATATATAACAGAAGGAATCAAATCGTAATTCATGGCCGCTTTCTGCCCCGCAATTATCTCGGCAACCATAATACCTTCTTCAGATCCCTTGTGTGCAAGCATGGGGCCACGAACAACATCACCGATGGCATATACCCCTGGTACACTGGTTGCGCACTGGTCATTAACCCTGATAAAACCACGTTCATCTTTTTCAATACCACAATCATCGGACAAGAGGCCTTCGGTATAGGGTCTTCTGCCAACGCAGACTATCAGCTTGTCAAAAATGATTTCCTGTTCTCCACCTTTATCCTGGTATTGAACCGTTACCGTGGGTGACTTTCCTTTTTTGACCTTGCTTCCGGTTACTTTGGCACCGAGACGGATATCCAGCTTCTGTTTAGTCAGAATCTTTTTGGCCTCTTTGGCAATCTGCTGGTCAACCATGGGCAAAAAATCTTCCATCGCCTCGAGCACAACCACTTCAGCACCCAGTCGTGACCAGACTGAACCCAGTTCCAGGCCAATAACTCCAGCACCAATTACACCCAGACGTTTAGGAACGGCCTGAAACTCAAGGGCCCCGGATGAATCAACAATTACCACACCATCTGTATGTGTAGGGGGTATTTCAATGGGCACTGAACCGGCTGCGATAATTATATGATCAGCACTTATAATCTGAGCTTGGCCTTCATGACCGGTAACTTCAACTTTTTTGTCTTTCAGTAATTTTCCTGAACCCGAAATCGGGGTTACCTTATTAGCTTTGAACAGACTGCCAACGCCATTGGCCATCTGATTCACAACCTGCTGTTTTCTCTTGATCATGGTAGGGACATCAATATTAACTTTACCAGTTCCTATCCCATGCGATTCAAAGTCATGTTGCGCTTCGAGATATTTGTGGGACGAATCCAATAAAGCTTTTGATGGTATGCAGCCCACATTCAGGCAGGTGCCACCAAAAACCGGTTTTTTGTTTGCATCAATCCACTTTTCTACACAAGCGGTATTAAAACCCAATTGCGCAGCCCGAATAGCTGCCACATATCCAGCCGGGCCAGCTCCTATCACTACTACATCATAATCTGCTGACATCTGTTTTCCTGTTCTTTATATGATATTTCCAGCAATTAAACTTCAAGAAGAATCCTGGCCGGGTCTTCCAGTAAATCTTTGATGGCAACCAAAAATTGTACTGCCTCTTTACCATCTATCATACGATGATCATAAGACAATGCCAGGTACATCATGGGTAATATCTTAACTTCTCCATTAACAGCCATGGGACGATCCTGAATTTTATGCATGCCTAATATAGCCGTTTGTGGTGGATTCAATATAGGCGTTGATAATAAAGAGCCAAATACACCGCCGTTGGATATAGTAAATGTTCCACCCGTCATTTCATCTATGGACAGCTTGCCATCTCGCGCCTTTACCCCATAGTCCCTGATATTTTTTTCAATACTCGCCAGACTCATGGCATCAGCATCTCTTAACACAGGAACTACAAGCCCGCGTGGAGATGAGACCGCCACTCCAATATCCTGGAATCCATGATAGATGATATCTTCTCCATCTATTGAGGCATTTACTGCTGGAAACTGTTTAAGCGCTTCGATACTGGCACGCACAAAAAAAGACATGAAACCCAGTCGGGTGCCCTCATGTTTTTTCTCAAATATGTCTTTATATTTGTTCCGAATATCTATCACTGGCTGCATGTTTATCTCATTAAATGTGGTAAGCATGGCCGTAGTATTTGTCGCTTCCAGCAGACGTTCTGCAACCTTGGCACGCAAGCGGGTCATGGGCACCCTTTCTTCAGCCCGGCCGGTATTCGCAGCAGGCGTAGGAATATGCTGGGTTGTGTTACCTGGACTTGGTACTTGCGTAATCTGTTCTGCCATAGCACTTTGCATTTCCATATGCTTCAGCACATCTTCTTTTGTGACTCTGCCATCTTTACCAGTACTGTTAATCGCATTAGGGTCAAGTGAATGTTCATCAACCAATTTCCTGGCTGCGGGACTCATCAGCACTTCGATAGCGCTATTGTCTTCAGCAACTTTACTCTCAGTTCCGGGCTTGTCATCTGACGCCGAAGCCGCGTCTGTGCTGGCAGCGCCGGCATCAAATATAGCCAGTAATTCATTACTGACAATGGTGTCACCTTCGGCTTTTTTGATGCTTTTCAATACCCCATTATCCGGCGCCACGACCTCCAATAAAACTTTGTCAGTTTCAATATCTACCAGCAATTCATCACGCGCTACAGCTTCACCTTCCTGTTTATACCAGGTAGCTATAGTGCCATCCGGAACCGATTCAGGAAGAGTGGGTGCTTTTATTTCTATGGCCATAATCCTACCTTTTTATGACGTTTTTATAAGTCCGTTTGACTGGAAAATAATATTAAAAACTAGTCTTTACTAAGCCCTAACGCATCCAATATGAGTTTCTCCTGCTGCTCGACATGTAAGGCTGTGTAACCTGCAGCCGGAGAGGCTGATAAATCCCTGCCTGCATAACCCAAAACAAGTTCAGGATTAAGTCTGCGCAGTACATTTTTCATATGATGCTGACTTGGATACCAGGCCCCCATATTTTGGGGTTCTTCCTGGCACCAGACAACTTCCGCAAGATTTTTATAAGGCAATAACATCTTATGTAAAGTGTCTTCAGGAAATGGATAGAGTTGCTCCAGCCTGAGGATGGCGACATCATCCATCCCAGTTTCTCGTCGTTTGGCCCGTATCTCATAATAAATTTTGCCACTGCACATCACTGCACGTTTGATTTTTTTGGGATCCAGATCATCGGTTTCACGTAAGACACGATGAAATCTGCCATTGGCCAAATCATCATAAGTAGAGATTGCTTCTTTATGTCTTAGCAAACTTTTTGGTGTCATGACCACAAGCGGCTTACGTAAAGGCCGCATCATTTGGCGGCGTAGCATATGGAAAATCTGAGCTGGATTGGTAGGCACACAAACCTGAATATTACCTTCTGCACATAACTGCAAAAATCTCTCTAAACGCGCTGATGAATGTTCTGGCCCCTGACCTTCATAGCCATGCGGCAAAAACATTGTCAGTCCACACAGTCTTTCCCATTTAATTTCACCACTGCTTACAAACTGGTCAATAACCACCTGAGCACCATTGGCAAAATCACCAAACTGTGCTTCCCAGATCACCAGGGCATCTGGTCGGGTTGTTGCGTAGCCATATTCAAAAGCCAGAACAGCTTCTTCAGATAATAGTGAATCAAAAATGACGAATTTTCGCTGAGATTCAGAGATATAGCTCAGCGGCACATAAGTTTTACCGCTATCCTGATCATGCAAGACCGCATGTCTGTGAGAAAAGGTGCCACGTCCCACATCCTGTCCGGTAATTCTGACTTTGTAATTACTATCCACAAGGCTGGCATAAGCAAGCAGCTCAGCTGTGCCCCAATCGAAAGACTGCTCGCCATTGGCCATCGCTTTACGTGCCTGCAATACTTTTGCGACCTGGCGGTTGAGTTTAAATCCTTCAGGAATTTCCACCAGCTTTTGAGCCAGCTCCTGCAACCTGTCGATATTAATTTTGGTATCACATTTCATGTCTGTGGCATGACCAAGATACGGTCGCCAGTCTACATGCAGTGCTGTATTTGGGGCATGCACAAGACTTTTTACAACATGCGTGCCTTCATCCAGAGCCTTACGATAACTACTGTTCATCTCATCGGCTTCTGCCTGGGTAAGCAAACCTTCTGTAATCAATTTTTGAGCATACAGATTTCTGGTTGATGTTTGCTTTTTAATAACGCTGTACATTAAGGGCTGTGTTGCAGAAGGCTCATCGGTCTCATTATGGCCACGACGTCGGTAACAAATTAAATCTACAACAACATCTTTGCGAAATTTATTTCGAAATTCCAACGCTAACTGGGTAACAAAAAGAACAGCTTCCGGGTCATCACCATTTACGTGGAAAATTGGCGCCTGAACCATTTTAGCCACATCGGTACAATACTCAGTTGAGCGTGCATCATCTTGCCTGCTGGTTGTAAAGCCTACCTGGTTATTGATAATAATATGAACCGTGCCACCTGTCCCATAACCTCTGGTCTGCGACATCTGCAAGGTTTCCATGACTACACCCTGGCCTGCAAACGCTGCATCACCATGAATGCAAAGTGGCAGCACAGTCTCCCCGGTAGGATCCTGACGTCGGTCCTGCCTGGCTCTTACTGAACCCACCACAACCGGCGAACCAATTTCAAGATGAGATGGGTTAAAACCCAGACTGCAATGCACTTCACCGCCTGGAGTCATGACGTTTGAAGAAAAGCCCTGGTGATATTTCACATCCCCAGAACCACTGAATTCAGCTTTGCCTTCAAACTCATCAAATAAATCAGACGGGTTTTTACCCAGCGTATTAACCAACACATTCAGACGCCCACGATGAGCCATGGAGATGACTATTTCCTTGGCACCATGTTCACCGGCTCGCTGTATAATATTATCAACGGCATGAATCAGGCTTTCGCCACCTTCAAGCCCAAAACGTTTGGTACCCGGATACTTTGAATCCAGGTGCTTCTCCAGCCCCTCTGCTGCACTCAAACGTTCCAGTATGTGCAATCTTTCTTCAGTAGTGAAATCAGGATTTCCGGAATTACTTTCAATACGACGCTGGATCCACTGCTTTTCTTCGAGGTCCACAATTCCCATAAATTCATAACCAATTGAACTGCAATATATGCGTTCCAGCATGGCAATAATTTCTGCCAGTGTGACCTCGCTTTGCGGCACATATAATGGCGATGTTTTAAATTTGGTGTTCAGGTCAGCTTCAGACAGATGATGAAAATCAAGCTTTAAATCAGGAACTTCTTCACGCCGCATGATCCCAAGCGGATCCAGATCGGCATGTTGATGACCACGAACACGATAGGAACTGATCAGTTGTACAACACTGACC
>JAYPJO010000156.1:0-5020 GCA_038128465.1 Gammaproteobacteria bacterium | reverse complement strand
GGTGGGCGGCAAAACCGCGGTCAACCATCCACTGGGTAAAAACATGGTGGGGGCATTTTACCAGCCACAATGTGTTCTGGCTGATACCAATACCTTAAATACTCTGGCGGACAGGGAACTCGCAGCAGGTCTGGCTGAAGTAATCAAATATGGACTGATTAATAACAGTGATTTCCTGGACTGGCTGGAAATAAACATCCAAGACCTGAATGAAAGGCAGGAATCCAGCCTGGTACATGCCATAAAAACCAGCTGTGAAGAGAAAGCCCTTATCGTAGCTGCAGATGAGAAAGAGTCTGGGCTTCGTGCAATCTTAAATCTTGGGCATACTTTTGGTCATGCCATAGAAACAGGCATGGGTTACGGTTCATGGCTGCATGGTGAAGCGGTGGCAACGGGGATGTTAATGGCAGCAGATCTGTCATGGCGAATAGGCAAACTTAGAATTGAAGAGGTCGTCAGAGTCAAGGACATGCTCATAGCTGCAAATTTACCGGTTATACCGCCAGATTCCATCACGGTGCCTGATTATTTATCTTTGATGTCCAGAGATAAAAAGAATGTTCAGGGCAGTATTCGATTTGTACTTCTGGAAAAACTTGGCAAGGCATTTTTATCTTCAGATGTTGATGACAAGCTTTTACAACACACACTTCTAGCTGGCACCAGTCTGGGCGAGCTACAGCCCGCATAGACCGGGCTTCTATGACTTTCAAACACGCAAACGTAGATTGCTCGCCAAGATTGCTGAATTCCGATGCCTTGTGTAAAATGGCCGGCTCTTTGTCGTAAAAAAAGAGGCTGTTTTACCCCTCCAGGCAAGTTAGGGCTGAACTGCCCAGACATATACACCCTGATTAATTAATTGGTAGAGAAAGAGTAATGAGACCCGGGTTATATCACCCCAGTGAGTTTAGAGATAATTGTGGCTTTGGACTGGTTGCCCATATTGAGGGGCGGGCCAGTCACGACCTTTTGCAAACTGCAATTAAATCGCTCACATGCATGACTCACCGTGGTGGTATCGCTGCCGATGGTATCACTGGTGATGGTTGTGGCTTGCTTATGCAAAAGCCAGATACCTTTCTGCGTGCCATTGCCAATGAATTATTTTCTATTGAATTAAGTGAGAACTATGGTATTGGCATGGTTTTCTTCAGCCAGGACGAAGCCAAAGCTGAACAAGCCAGAAAAACACTAAATAAGGAAATAAGCGCGCAGGGTCTGGATATAGTCGGTTGGCGAAAAGTCCCTTATGACACTTCATACTGTGGCGCCATGGCACTGGAATGCATGCCTGATATAGAGCAGGTTTTTGTAAATGCTGCAGGGATGGATAAGGAGCAACTTGCAGTCAAGTTATTCATTGCCAGGCGAAAAGCCGAGAATCAGCTAACTGAAGATGAAGATTTCTATGTCTGTTCACTCTCAGCGAGTGTGCTTTCATATAAAGGGCTGATGATGCCGGTAGATTTACCAAATTTTTATCTGGATCTGCAGGATCCGCGTATAGAAGTGGCAATGTGTACTTACCATCAACGCTTCTCTACCAATACCCTGCCAAAATGGCCACTGGCACAACCTTTCAGAATGTTGGCACACAATGGTGAGATAAACACTATTCGCGGTAATCGTAACTGGGCAAAGGCAAGGATATCGAAATACAAGTCAGCAGCAATTCCAAATATTGAAGAGATTGCGCCATTGGTTAATTCCAGCGGTTCGGATTCCTCATCAATGGATAACATGCTGGAGCTACTGGTAACCAGCGGAATGGATTTATACCAGGCTATTCGTCTGATCATCCCGCCTAGCTGGCAAAACATGGAGGATCTTGATGAAGCCCTGCGAGGGTTTTATACCTATAACTCTTTTCATATGGAACCCTGGGATGGTCCTGCCGGTGTTGTTCTGACAGATGGTCGTTTTGCCGCCTGTGTGCTGGATAGTAATGGTTTACGTCCTTCCAGGTGGGTAGTCACAAAAAATGGGTACCTGACAGCAGCTTCCGAGATTGGTGTTAATGACTACAAACCGGAAGATGTAATTGCCAAAGGGCGTGTTGGTCCCGGACAGATACTGGTTGTTGATACCGTCGAAGGCAGAATTTTGCATACCAATGATGTCGGTGATTACCTGAAGAGCCGCCAGCCCTATGCGCAATGGATTAAAGAAAAATCTTTTTATGTTGAATCAACGCTGTCTGAGCACGTACCGGAATTGGAACCGCTGACTTCTGATGAATGTGAGTTAAACATGAAGATGTTTCAGGTCACTTATGAGGAAATGGATCAGGTCATGCGTCCTCTGGCAGAAAATGGCGGAGAAGGCACAGGATCCATGGGGGATGATACGCCAATAGCCGTGTTATCAAAGCAGGTCCGTCCACTCTATGATTATTTCAGGCAACAGTTTGCACAGGTGACCAATCCCCCGATTGACTCCTTGCGAGAAACCATTGTGATGTCACTGGAAACCCGAATGGGTCGGGAATTGAATATATTCCAGGAAACCCCGGAGCATGCCAATCGCGTAATTCTGACTTCACCGCTTTTATCGCCAGTAAAGTTTTTTAACCTGTTACATCTGCAACGTCCAGATTATGAGTCTGCCCATATCAGTCTGGCTTATGACCCGGCCTTGGGGCTAAAGCAGGCTATAGAAGCAGTAGTAGCTGAAGCTGAGCAGGCAGTTCGCGACGGCAAGGTATTATTGTTTATCTCTGAACGTTTGCCTGAAAAAGGCCAACTGGTAATTAATGCCTTGCTGGCAACGGCAGCTATTCATCAGAACCTTAATGAAAAGGGCTTGCGTTGTGAAAGTAATCTGATCATAGAAACAGCCAGTGCCCGTGACTCTCATCAGATTGCATGCCTCATCGGTTATGGCGCTACTGCAGTCTATCCCTATATGAGTTATGACCTTATCAACCACATGGTGGAAAAAGATTTATTAAAAATTTCAGCACTCAAAGCCCATAAAAATTATCGCAAAGGCATCAATAAGGGTTTACTGAAAATTCTCTCCAAAATGGGCATCAGCACGATCAGTTCTTATCGAGGTGCTGAACTTTTTGAAATTGTCGGTCTGGCTAATGACGTGACTGATCTGTGCTTTCCTGACAGTCTGAGCCGGATTCAGGGAGCGACTTTTGAACATCTGCAGCATGATCAGGAAATTCTGGCACGGGAAACCTGGTTGCCAAGAAAAGGTCTGCAACCGGGAGGCTTGCTCAAATATATACATGGTGGTGAGTACCACATGATAAATCCTGATGTGGTCAGAAGCATTCAGGATGCAGTGAAAAGCGGTGACTTTAACAAGTACCGTGAATTTGCACAGCTTGTAGATAATCGCCCTTTGTCTACCCTGAGGGATATGCTGGAGTTACGTGAAGATGTCGATGCCATTGATATTGATGAAGTAGAGCCAATAGAAGATATCTTGCAGCGTTTTGATTCAGCCGGTATGTCACTGGGGGCCTTGTCTCCTGAAGCTCATGAAGCACTGGCACAGGCAATGAACAGACTAGGAGGTCGTTCCAATTCCGGTGAGGGAGGGGAAGACCCAGCGCGTTACAATACTGACAGGGTTTCCAAGATCAAACAAATAGCATCAGGTCGCTTTGGTGTAACACCACATTACCTCGTTAATGCCGAAGTTCTGCAAATAAAAATTGCCCAGGGGGCCAAGCCTGGTGAAGGCGGGCAACTGCCCGGCCGTAAAGTTAATGATCTTATAGCCAGGCTACGTTATTCCGTGCCGGGTGTAACTCTTATTTCGCCGCCTCCACATCATGATATTTATTCTATTGAAGATCTGTCGCAGTTAATTTTTGATTTAAAGCAGGTTAACCCAGAAGCAATGGTTTCCGTAAAACTGGTTTCCGGCCCCGGCGTTGGCACCATTGCAGCCGGTGTGGCAAAAGCCTACGCCGACTTTATCACTATTTCAGGCCATGATGGTGGTACAGGAGCCAGTCCTTTAACCTCGATACGTTATGCTGGTACCCCCTGGGAACTGGGGTTGAGTGAAGTGCAGCAGGCATTGCGGGCTAATGATTTGCGAGGACGTATTCGCTTACAAACAGATGGGGGCTTAAAGACCGGACTTGATGTAGTTAAAGCTGCCATTCTGGGTGCTGAAAGCTTTGGCTTTGGCACTATTCCTATGGTAGCGATGGGTTGCAAGTATTTAAGAATTTGCCATTTAAATAACTGCGCTACTGGTGTGGCAACTCAGGATGACACATTACGCGACAAGCATTTTATCGGTGAAGCTGAGATGGTGATGAACTATTTTAAATTTGTCGCACAGGATACCAGGCAGTGGATGGCCAGACTCGGTGTAAGCAGGCTGGTTGATCTGATTGGGCGTACTGACCTGTTTGAGTTACTGGAACCACAAACTGAAAAACAAGCCAATGTTGATCTATCACGATTACTGAATAATGATTTTATTCCGGCAGAAAAAGATCAGTTCTGTAAAACTGAAAGAAACGTGCCGCTTGATAAAGGTGAGCTTGCTGAGCAAATGGTTGCCGATATGTTGCCGGCAATTGAAAGTAAAACTGGCGGCATTTTCAATTATGAAGTCCAGAACTTTAATCGTTCTATAGGCGCACGGATTTCTGGTGAAATTGCGAAGCGTCATGGTAACCATGGTATGGCTGATGCGCCCCTGAATATCCGATTAAAAGGCTGCGTTGGGCAAAGTTTTGGTGTCTGGAATGCCGATGGCCTGAACATGACATTGGTGGGAGACGCCAATGACTATGTAGGTAAAGGCATGGCTGGAGGCAAGCTGGTGATAGTTCCTCCACCCGGTTCGGGATTTAAAACACAGGATACATCAATAATCGGAAATACCTGTCTGTACGGCGCAACTGGTGGGAAGTTATATGTTTCTGGCCGTGCCGGAGAGCGCTTTGCCGTCAGAAACTCCGGCGTTCATGCAGTCGTTGAAGGCGCGGGTGATCATTGTTGTGAATATATGACGGGTGGCCTGGTAACTGTGCTGG
>JAYPJO010000155.1:1447-5073 GCA_038128465.1 Gammaproteobacteria bacterium | reverse complement strand
TTCATGAATAGCACCATTACCGGATATGTGCCCAGGCAGGATAGTGGTGTTGATCAGGTAGCTGGGCGGCAAGTCACTAAGCTGGCTCAGGGCTTCAACAACCTGGGCAGATGCCTCTTCATTGCCGCTATCGACAACGATTGTTCCAAGCTCGCCCGTCTGCACGGTTATATTGCCGCCACCGGTTGCAATCATGCTCAGGTTTTCCCTGACAGGGATAATAACGATGTCTTTAGAATCAGGAGCCAGCAGTTGCGGCCTCTGGGCAAAGGTGCTGCTGCAGAAAAATATCAGTACTGCAATCCAGATCAGACTGCTTCTGTTCATTAGCGGTGTAAAAATCCTGTTCATTGATTCTGCTCCTGTTCATCCAGGTTGCGATCAAATTCCTCTCTCATTTCAAGCAGGGTTTCCCGGTATTCCGGGTACAGGGTAACGGCGCCGCCCCAGGTTGCTTCCAGGGCAACTCCAAGACGCTCGGCCAGCTCCGGATGAACGGTTCCCAAGGGCCAATGTGGCACCCATCCCGGTCCCATATCGACTTCCTCGACAGCTTCATTGGCACGTCTTGCGCCAACATTCTGGGGAGGATTCCATATCCAGGTCTGGGTTCTGACAAAGGGCTCTTCTAGATAGACTGGGTCTTCAATATGACTGAGCATGGACATGTAGGTACCATGTCTGAAAAAATATTCAGTCATGACGCCATAGGGGCTGGCAGGAACACCATTGCGCTGATAAACACCATATTTCATGTGGGTCGTCGTCACAATCAATACACCGTTTACCCATTCCCCGGTTGAGAATCCATTCCAGGTATGCAGACCATAGGCTTCATCGGGATGCGGCCTGCCATCAAGCCAGATCGTCCGGTCGGCCCTGCCGAACGTGCCATTGGTCCTGTACCCGATCAACCTGTCGGTAATGGGTTCAAGGATCTGTTCAAATCGCAGGTCTGGTCTGGGACCACGAAATGAATACTGTGCCGGGTGTGGCTGCCCCTGACGCTCGGGCTGTGACAGTATGGAGGCATCCCAGGTTAGTGCTTTCTGTCTGCCGGCTTCATTCAGGGGGATACCAATATAATCGCCCAGCCCACCACCGGGTACTCGGTCATACCAGTCTTCCAGTACCAGCGCAGACCACTCTCCAGAAAGATCTACACTTTCATTTGACACTGTGGCCTGGGCAAAGGCTGAAACATGGTGAAGGCAGGCAGAGCTTACAAACAGTATTGACAGTAACTGGCGGGGAAGAGGCATAACATGACCTGTGCTTTATTATTTTTGCTTATTCTAACCAAGATTAAAAAAAAACGCCTAGTAGCAAAATAAAATAAAGCAAAGCTATGACCTGGTTAAAAAGAATGCTAATTAAGTTGAATTAATCAATATTCGGCGTTAATTTAATTCGCGGATAAGAATAAAAATCATGAAGAAGCTTTTTATTATTTGAGCTTTCTTGTCGGGGGAAAAATGAAATTACCGGGACTTCTGTTAAAAACCCTTATTTTTTGCAGTGCTACATCATTTTTGCTCAGTCAGTCACTCGCGCACCATTCCTATACCATGTTCGACATGGAAACGGAGCTTGTTTTCAAAGGTGAAGTTGTCGACTACATGTGGCGTTCACCCCACTCTCACATTGTCATTAATGTGGTTGCCGGAGATGACGTTGATCCGGCGACCGTTGGCACCTGGGATATCGAAGGTGCCTCCCCCGCCATCATGACCCGACAGGGCTGGAATCGCGTAACCTTCCAGCCAGGACAGGCAATAACGCTGGTCGCCCGCCCCATGCGGGATGGCTCCAAGGGCGCTGCCCTGTTTTATGCCATCCGTGATGATGGCAGCTGTTTATTCATGGACATAGCCAGGCCGGTAGATAACAGTTTGTGTGAGGCACAATAGAGCTCAGGCAGGCCTGGGAATTACTCCTTTCAACACAGGGTAGAATTATGTTTGCAATTAAAAAGTATCTTGTCTCTTCTCTAAGCAGCATTGGTCTTGTTTATTGCTGTTCAACAGCTTATGCCCAGGACATACCAAATTTAACCGATGGATTTGTCAGGGTGGATCTTGAAGGTTCCGGTGGTTTTGATTACCTGACCGACTATATCGAGCCGGCAAAACTGACACCGGAAGCACAGCAAATTGTTGCCAACCTACCTGGCCGTCAACTCGGTTTTGATTATCTGCGTGAAAGTGAGACTCCAAAGGGAGAAGGTGAGGCTTATATCGTTACCAGCGGTGTCTGCAACTATCGGGCAAATACGCTGCTGCAACCTGATTCATCAGCTTTTTTCCTGACCCAGACCGAACGTATGGTTATCCTGACCCGCGAGGAAGCCGGTGTCCGTCATATTTATATGGATGGCAGAGCACATCCCGAATTATCGGGTTTTACACCAGACCAACTGGGACATTCCATTGGCTGGTATGAAGACGGCGATCTTGTGGTTGAAACCGTTGGCTTGACGCCGGGTGGCGTCATTGCCGGCGGGTACCGAACACCGAATACAGTATTAACTGAACGCTATTCACTTTCAGATGATGACAATCGCCTGACCGTCAACTACACATGGACTGATCCAGCCATTTATGTCGAACCACACAGCTATGAGGTTTTTTACGAACGCTTGCCCTCAGAATATGCCTATGCCTATGAATCATGGTGCGATTCGGGTGACCCACTGAACCGGACTTCCATCATTGTGCCCGAACAACTCTAGGGCAAACGCAGGGTAGATTATGAAACATTCGATCAATAAATTTTACAAAGGTATCAGTTGTCTTTCTTTCAGTATGCTGGGCTTGCTCTCAGTTTCAGAAACAACCCTTGCCCAGACAATGAACAATGACACGCCTGACCTGAGTGGATTCTGGGAGCTACCCCTTGGGTCTCATGTGATTCCGGAAGCATCATTACTGGACAGTATTACACCTACGCAAATGGAACAGATTGCGAAACATGATGCCCGGGCCATTCGCTGGTGCAATATGCTGGGTGTTCCATACATCATGACCCAGCGCAACAGGCCTCTTGAAATATGGGCAGGCTCCAATCATGTGGCGATTGTGGCAATGACAAAGCATGCATCTCCCCGATATGCCTACCTGGATATGACTGATCATATTGATCCGCTGATTTATGAACCCAGTTCAACCGGACAGTCCATTGCTTACTGGCAGGAAGATACGCTGGTCGTCGACACAATCGGTTTTTCTGGGGAAAAAGGCGGACTCGCTATACCCGGTGGCGGTTTCAGAACTGAAACCAGTCATCTTGTCGAAAGATTCAGATTAATTAATGAGAATACGCTGTCCGTTGTATCGACATGGACTGACGAAAATGTTTTTGCAGCACCTCATACCTATGAGTACCGCTACCAGAGACTGCCTGCTGACTATACCGCGCCTGCTTTTATGGGCTGTGATTCCACTGATCAGGAAAGAACACAATTTCTGGAAGCAGCCTGGGGTGGAGCCGGTTCACTAGATTAGTGGAGATCTTTTGCTCTACACCTCTGCTATGAAGCAATAAATGATCAGTCCATGACGCTTAATATATCTGACCAGGAAATCAACATGACCAGCAGTACACAGAACATCCTTCCAACATGGGCC
>JAYPJO010000155.1:0-1437 GCA_038128465.1 Gammaproteobacteria bacterium | reverse complement strand
ACATGGGCCAGTGCACTTGGTGTTATTGTGGTGATTCTGGGAGTTTTTCTGACCGCTTATCAGGGTACTGAATGGATGAAGACACCTGATCTGATCAATAATATTCCATCATCCGGCATGCCTGCTGCCTTCTGCCCACCAGGCGAGATGCAGGAGGAAGGTATATCGCTGGCCGAGTGCCAGTTCATGGTTGCCAATGTCGAGGGTATCGTGCTTTCCATGCCTGACTGGTTCCCGGGTATCATGACCTGGCTGGCAGCTGCCGGAACCATACTGGCTTTTAGTTCAGTCATTGTCGGTGGCGCACTGGTCAATTACACCAGCTGGTCAGTAAAAGCAGCCGCCATTGTATTTATTGGATTAGCACTAATTGATGCCATGCAGTTTGCTGCTGTTGTTAATGCCGGTCCAATATTGCGCAGTCTTTATCTCTGGCAAACCCTGCTCTGGTTTTTACTGCACCTGATCATGCTGGCAGCCCTGATTGCCGGGCATGAATTTGAAGCCGACAAATTACGTCTTGAAAAGGGAACTGAGCATTGAAAGAACATTACAGCAGAACAGCGGTAATACTGCACTGGTTGATTGCCGTTTCAATTTTCTTTTTATTTATTTCGAGCTGGTGGATGCTGGGCTTGCCACTTGCCTCTGCCGAATTCACCTTCAGGGAGTTTCCCTTTCAGTTACATAAAAACATCGGTATTACCCTGGTTTTTTTACTTGGATTGTTACTGTATGTCCGCTTCAAGCATCGACCGGCACCCATGCCTCTGAACGATATGCCATCCTGGATCAACAAATTGGCCAAAATAGATCACATCATTCTTTACGTATTGATACTCGCGGTTTGTTTGAGCGGTTATCTGTCATCAGCCAGCACGCCCTGGGACACCACCTTGTGGTGGCTTATCGATTTGCCGCGAATATCAGAACCGGATGAGGAAATGAACGAGTTTTATTCCGGCATTCACATCTGGACGGCCTGGGCATTACTGGCGGTAATCTCGGTGCACCTTAGCGGCGCACTGTATCATGCCTTTCGCAATGATGGCGTGGTCAGGCGTATGCTGCGCTGGTAAATCCCAGCCTGAACTCGTCAGGCTAAGCTTCAAGAGCGTTACGGCAGAATTCCACACATTTTTGCATTTCCGCAACGGCATCGGAGCCTGCCGGTATCTGATATTCCAGCTCTGCCGTGACCGGAAAACTATAACCCTGGTCCCGCACTGTCTGTAATATGTCAACCAGTGGTGTATCACCACTTCCCCAGGCCAAGTTACCGGCACCATTTTCCTGGAACTGGCGATCCTTGAGATGGGCACTGGAAATTTTGTTGTGATGGGCAGCAATAAATGCCAGGGGATCACGGCCATTGGGGGCAGCCACGAAATGACCCAGATCGACATTGCTGCGGTTATATTCAGACTGGCTAAACGC
>JAYPJO010000154.1:0-5074 GCA_038128465.1 Gammaproteobacteria bacterium | reverse complement strand
GTAAGGCGTTTGGATTCAAATCGGCTCAGGTTCCAAGCGCGGTGGTGTCAAGTGTCAGCGAGGATCGATGTCTAAAATTTAGATTAAAACCGAGCATCGAGCGAAGTCCAAAATAGATTCACTGTAACTGTTGATCAGTGACTATTAAGAATGGGAACAGATTTTCTCTATCAAACCTGCACGAGCTCGCTCCTTGATAGGTATAAACGGCGCACTGGAGGGAAGAACCCTTACTCAGATTATCAGAAGCCCAATGGTTTTCAACTAGTGCGCCGGGGAATAGGAAGGGATCCAGAGCTGGATTTTCGCAATCCGCTCTGAGAATCGACCTAAATTCATTCATGGTCGGAAGGCGCCAACTGACTGCGGACTTGCTGGCAGTTTCCTGAACTGAGACTTCGGCATCGGTAATGCGAAGTAATGACGGCGTTCCAATACAGGCACCCGAGCTGTTAAAGGATGTGCCGAATGGGCAGCGATACCAGCTCAGGCCAGTCGCCGCGTCCGAAATTACGCCGTTTCTTAGCTTTGAAAATCTCGATCCATAGTCTTTCGGATCGATAGCTGAACAAGAGGGCGTGAACATTAGGCGATCGCAGCCACTGAGAAGGATAGGGAGCAAGAGAACTGCCTTAACGATTTGCGTATATATGTTCATGATTTTTTGAGTAAATGACGATTTTAGAGGCTGAAGCCGAAAGCGATTTCCGAGTAACAAGCCGGATGCATTTTGCTTGAAAATGAGTTGATATAACAGGTATTTTAGCGAAATCTGCTAATGTTTTGATTAACGTATTTCACAGATTAGTGGTCGCCTGGTAAATACTCGTGATTGTTGACATGTGGCTTTACATTGGGCGCTGGCACCGCTTAGTTATTCGATATTTTTAGGTTGTTTTATTAGGGTATTAGTGATGGATATAGCTACGATAATTGGTGTTCTTGGAGCCTTTGCCTTTATTGGCTACGCTATCTTACAACAAGGAGCAGGTTTCAATGCTTACGCCGACCCTGGTTCACTTATGATTGTTTTCGGTGGATCCATTATGGTTGTTGTGCTTAGGTGCTCTCTGGATGAGCTCAAAGCTGCCATCAAGGTCGCTGGGAAAGCGTTTAAGAATCCTCTCGACAAGCCGCAAGACCTGATAACTCAGCTGGGTGAATATGCAACCATAGCTAGGAAAGATGGGATGATTGCCTTAGAAGGTCAGGAGATCCAAAATCCATTTCTTTCGAAAGCCATAGGAATGCTGGTCGATGGTTCTGAGGCTGAGCTGATAAAGAAGACTCTGGAGAAAGACATCGAATTAATGAAACTACGTCACAAGCTGGGGGCAGGAATTTTCTCTGCGTGGGGAGAGATTGCGCCAGCGATGGGGATGATAGGAACATTGATTGGGCTGGTTGCGATGTTAGGTAACATGTCTGACCCGAAGTCTATTGGGCCGGCTATGGCTACCGCGTTATTGACAACGCTATATGGCGCGTTTCTGGCAAACGTGGTAGCTATTCCGATATCTCAAAAGTTAACTAATCAGTCAGAGCTAGAATCCGCGAACGGCGAACTTATCATCGAGGGCGCGCTATTTATCCAGTCTGGGGGTAATCCGCGAGTGCTGACTGACTATCTAGCTTCATTTGTGCCACCAAAATTCCGAGCTGAATTGCTTGAGGCCCAATGATCAGGTTGAAAGGAAATGTCAGAAGAAGCAGAGAGTATTGATAAGGAGACTATCATCGAGGTTGGTGATGCGGTCTCGGATGAGGTTAATTCAGAGATTGCAGAATCCTCTGCTGAAGACGTAACGACAGACCAACCTGACGTCTCTTCCGATGGAGATGAACCCGGTGATACCCAAGCAATCGCGGATGATTCTGCCAAGGAAGATTGTCCTGCCTGCAATAAAGGCGCACCTCCTTGGATGGCTACTTTTGCCGATATGGCCACTTTGCTAATGGCTTTTTTTGTTTTGCTTCTCTCATTCTCGGACACAGAGATACGCAAGTTTGAACAGATCAATGGGTCCATACAGAATGCATTCGGAATTAAAAAAATTAGGCCCACAATCCAAATCCCGAGAGGTCGTGCACTACTAGTTCAAGATTATTCCCCAGCTCTTTCCCAAAGAACTGTAATAAACGATCCTAACCAACTACCAATCGATCCGACTGCTGAATATTTGATCCGTCGCACCGGTGAGAGTGAGAATAAGTTTGAAAGAGAGATGGAAATAGTTTCCACTGCGTTATCTGACCAAATAGAAGCCGGCCTCGTGGAGGTAAAAGCTGTAAATGACCAAATATCTATCGAAGTCGCTGCATTACTTCAGGAGGATACTTCTGACCAGGGTCAGTTTTCGGATGACCAAACCGCGGCTCTCTTGGCGGTAGCCTCGGTGCTTGCCGAAACTCAGGCGACCGTAGCATCTGAAATCTATATGTCTCTTTCGGACAGAACTGATGAGCTTGCAAGAAATTCGAACCCGAATGTTGGTGTAGGCGAGTATTACAACAATGCTGATAGTCCTTCTCGACTTGAAGAAGTTCGTACGCAATTGACCTCACAAATCGAAGCTGGCTCTCTCAGTGTAGAAAGAGTTGATGAGATGATTGTGATTAGCATCGCCAGTCAAGGTTCTTTTGAGTCAGGAAGCGCCGATCTTGAGCAGCAATTTTTGTCGACACTCTCTGAGATTGGTGAGGTTGTATCTACAGGCTCCGGCAGTATCCGCGTGGAAGGTCACACCGACAACATACCAATTATGTTCAGTGATCGATTTGAATCTAACTGGGAGCTCTCCGCCGCTCGTGCTGCATCTGTGGCCTCCTACTTTGAGGAGGAAGTCGCCATCGAACCATCTCGTATCGAGGTGGCCGGTTTTGGCGAAACTTTCCCTATAGCTTCTAACGATACTGCGGCTGGCCGGTCAACAAACCGGCGTATTGAAATTAAAATACCGGACTAGAGCTAGTAAGTTATCACTATGAGCAACGGTCAAGAAAAAAATCAACAAGATTCTGAACTTGAGGGCAAGAATGAAAGCCAGCCTGCGGAGCTGCCCTCGAGTTCTGAAGAAGATCCGGGCAGTCAGCCAGGTCCGGATTCTGTGGTCGATGACGGCGCCGCTGTTCCAGAGACTGGCGACGGCGAGGTGGAGCAAGATAAAGCCTCAGCCAGTCAAGGTCAGGAAGAAGATAATGCAACCGAGGAAGAGGCTGGTGGGGACTGTCCTCCATGTAGTAAAGGGGCGCCGGCTTGGATGGCAACATTTGCAGATATGGCGACACTCTTGATGGCATTTTTTGTTCTCATTCTTTCCTTTGCGCAAGTTAATGTTCCTAAGTATAAGGAAGTTGCCGGTTCGATGAGGAGTGCATTTGGAGTTCAGACAGTGATTCCTTCTATTGAGCCGCCAACGGCAGAGAGTATTATCCTCCAGCAATACGAGCGCACCGTAACTGATCCGACAGCTTCGAATCGTATAGAGGAACAAAAGACCGACGAGCCCCCGAACGAAGACGAACTTTCCTTCAACATCGGCGATGGCTCCGCGGAAACCAACGCGATAGATCTGCTAACACAAGAGTTGCGTGAAGAGATTTCCCAGGGCATGGTCAATATAACTAGGACAGAATCTGGCATCGATGTTTCCTTTCCAAATAGGCAAGGAATATCGGAAGGTGGGCAACGTATTACTGGCGATATGATTGATGCCCTTGCCCGAATCGCAATGGTCCAAGCAAATACTTCCGAATTGATAACTCTCAGCGGTGGCGCCTTTCAACGCGGTAATTCTCCGAATTGGTATAACTCGGAGCAGTATAGAGAAGACAGCTTAGCAACTGATAGGTATGAACTAATCCGCTCCAACCTGCGTGAAGAAATCGCAGATGGTCTGGCCCAGGTGTCACTAGATGGTGAGGATGTAATTATAACCTTAAGCGAGCAGGGCAGCTTCCAGAGTGGAAGCGCTGAACTAGAACAAAGTTTCTTTGACGTATTGAATCGCGTCGGAGCGTCTCTGGCAGGGGCAGGAGGCTTGGTCGAGATCGAAGGACATACTGACAACGTGCCATTAGCTTTTGGGGGTAGGTACAGAGACAACTGGGACTTATCTTCAGCGAGGTCGTCGAGAGTCGCAGATTATCTGTTACGGCAGGGATTTCTGACGGCCGGCAGTGTTGTGGTAGAAGGCCACGCAGATACAAGGCCAGTGGCAAGCAACGACAATCAGGAGGGACGGGCACTAAACCGTAGAATCGAAGTCATCGTCCGTGGCGGCTC
This sequence comes from Gammaproteobacteria bacterium, assembly GCA_038128465.1. Classification (GTDB taxonomy): domain Bacteria; phylum Pseudomonadota; class Gammaproteobacteria; order Pseudomonadales; family Pseudohongiellaceae; genus UBA5109. Next base: position 789 of record JAYPJO010000154.1, on the reverse strand, counting down.
CTAAGGGCAATTGTCTAATCCCTCTTCTAAGCATTGTCTCACCATAGCTTCTGCTTCCAAAAGCTCTTCATCTTCTAGTAAAACCGTTGCGATGCTGGTTACGTCCAATGCTTCTTTAGATCCATTGTGTTCTGCAATTTTGCCCCACACATATGCTCTGAATGAATCTGAATCTACTCCTTCTCCCGCCTGGAGCATGAACGCAAACATCATCTGAGCTGGTGCATAATTTGCGCGAGCTGATTTTAGGAATAATCGCCTCGCTTCCCTGTAATCGAGTCCTATTCCAGTACCTTGTTCATAGGCCAGAGCCAACATATACTCTGCTTCTGGCAACTCACTCTCAGCAGCATCCTGGAACCAGCGTACGGCCTCCCTGTAGTTAGTAGCCACCCCATATCCATAATAGTAGAGAAGCCCGATATTTAACTGAGCTTCTGCGAGGTCCTGATCTGCTGCGCGCCGGTACCATTGCATCGCCAGCGCATAGTTTTGTGCTACGCCCAACCCTTTTTCATACATGTGTCCCACATTGTTTTGAGCCTCAGCAACCCCTTCCTCCGCCATGGGTAACCATGCTCTGAGAGCGGTTGCGAAGTGCCCCCTCTCGTTGGCTGCTACACCAGCATCAAATCTATCCTCCTGAGCAAGAGCCAATTTATATTGCAGAACAATGACCAGTATCAGACTCAAAGTGCGATAGACCATAGATATACTCATATTCTTACTCCTTTTCTAATTTCGTTATGGCTGCTTTTACCGAGGATGCTGCCGAGAACAGCATGCCTT
>JAYPJO010000153.1:0-5132 GCA_038128465.1 Gammaproteobacteria bacterium | reverse complement strand
AACCGCTACAAAACTTCTACCGCACACATCTGAAAAAAAACCGACCGTTGCCACCGGATTGCAGAATTGCCAGCTTGCCCGATTTGATCAGGGCTTTTACGATCAGACGTCGCAATGGGCCTATTAGAAAGATAAACCCCAGCGTGTCGGTAATAAAACCAGGCGTGAGCAGAAATGCGCCTCCAACTGCCAGGAACAATCCTTCTATAATTTCCTGCCCGGGCATTTCACCATGGTCAAGTCGCTGGTTTGCCCGAGAAAACGTAGCCAACCCCTGTTGCTTGAGAATTTGTACGCCGACTACGGCAGTCAGTACCACCAATCCCAGTGTTATCCAGCCACCAATCATGTCTGCCACCTGAAATAACAGCAGCATCTCAACCAGGGGGATGATAATGAAAGCTAAAAATACAAAGCGCAAAATCGTGGCCCGTTTTATAAAAGGTCTTAGAACAAATATGGGGACGAATCTTAAACTTAAAAGAGCCCAGTCATACCAGGCGGCAATTAAAAAGTTAATTATGAAAGATCTTTATTGAAAGCGTCGTAATGAGCGAAGTTTAGGCGCGGCAAAAGGGAATTTTTGTGAAGGAGCTTAGGAAACACTAAGTGACTGAGTAAAAATTTCCTTTTAACAAAGCATAAACGAGTGCAATAGCCACTATCGCTAATCGCGGAAGTTGTTGAACTGTAGAGGAAGATTCCAGTTCTCATCTTTCAGGATGCCCATCACCTTCTGCAAATCATCCCGCTTCTTACCTGTCACTCTGAGCTTCTCACCCTGAATGGCCACCTGCACTTTCATTTTCAGATCCTTCACCTTTTTGACCATCTTACGTGCTGTTTCAGAATCAATCCCCTGTTGAATGGCGGCTTTTAAAATTGCCCGCTGTCCTGAAATTTCCACTTCCCCCACTTTTAATGCTGCTATGTCGAGTTTACGGCTGGCCATTTTATTGTGCAGGATATCCAGCATCTGGTGGGTCTGAAAATCGACTTCAGCATTGATGCTTATTTCTGACTCACCCAGCTCAAATCTTGCATCAACACCCTTGAAATCAAAACGATTGCCCACTTCACGTTGTGCCTGATCGACTGCATTTGTCATTTCGTGCATGTCTACTTCGGATACCACATCAAATGAAGGCATTTTTATTATCCTGCTTTATTCAAATATTGAAAGAGGAAACTATTCTGGGCTGGCGTGATGAGCGATGTCAAGATAAGGCATAAATTGGTGGTGCTTCAATTAGAATTTACTTATATGCATATATGAGGGGAAAGTTACTTTAATGAGGAGCCGTCCGAGGCAGGGATGCCGAGGCCGAGCGTAAAGGGATGTATTTTCCGCGTGCTCCGAATAAAAGTACTTTCCCCTGAACATCTATAAATTAAACAAAAGAAATTCAAACTGAACCACTACCCAAAAATTTGCGCAAAAGCGGAGTTTACTAAAACAGTAAATGAGCATTTTAAGCAAATTTTTAACGCAATATTGACGAGCTCAATAGCCAGCCGTTATAGGATCATGTTGCGAATATCGCTCAGCATATTATTGATATAACTACAGAACATTCCGCCATCAACCCCGTTCACTGCCCGATGATCATAGGACAATGAAAACGGCAGCATCTTACGTGGCACAAACTCGTTATTCATCCATACCGGTTTTAAGGTGGTTTTTGACACCCCGAGAATGGCTACTTCAGGCGCATTAACAATGGGCGTGAACCCGCTACCACCCAGATTACCCAGACTGGAAACAGTAAAACAACCTCCTTCCATCTGCTCCCTGGTCAGCTTACGGTCTTTTGCCAGGTTACCCAACTCAGCAATTTCTGCAGCAATATCCCAGACAGATTTCTGATCAGCATTTTTAATGACCGGCACCATCAGTCCTGCTGGAGTTGCCACTGCCACACCAATATGCACATATTTTTTCTGTATCAGCTTTTTGCCGGATGAATGCAGAGAAACATTAAATTGCGGAAATTCGGCCAACGCCTGTGCACTGATTTTTACAATGAAAGGCAAGGGAGAAAGTTTAATGCCTCTTTTTTCTGCCTGGCTTTTTAAAGATGCTCTGAAGTCTTCAAGGTCGGTTATATCAGCTTCTTCAAACTGGGTGACATGTGGCACATTTAACCAGCTTTGCGACATATTACGTGCAGTTACCTGATGCAATTTGCTCATGTCGACTTCTTCAAGTTCACCAAAACGACTGAAATCCATATCCGGAATCGTTGGTATGCCCAATCCACTGCTTGCAACTGCTGTACCACCATCTTGCATGGCGTTTTTGACGTACACATGGACATCTTCTTTAAGGATACGCGCCCTGGTGCCTGTACCAGTTACCTGGGCTAAATCCACGCCGAGCTGACGGGCAAGTTTTCGAACAGCCGGGCCAGCATATACATCTGAGCTGGCTTTGGAAACAGCGCTGTTTGCTGCCGGCGTTACTGTGTTTGCTACTGATGCAGGTGCAGATTCCTCAGATTGTACTGGCTCTGATTTTGCAACTTCTATTTTTTCTGCTGCTGGCACTGGTGCAGAAACGCCTGCAGATGTTTCTGCCAGCATAATGACTGTTCCGGTTGTAACTGTATCACCAACCTTAATTTTTATATCGGTAATTTTGCCACTAAAAGGCGCTGGTAAATCCATGGCTGCCTTGTCAGTTTCAAGCGTAGCCAAACCATCATCGGCACTAACTTCATCACCTACCGCCACGAGTACATCGATAACCTCAACAGCATCATCTGTTCCCAGATCAGGAATGACTATTTCGGCTATTGCCTGCTGTGTGGATGCCTTACTTGCTGCAGAATCCTCAACAGGGGTTTCCTCCTTGACCGGATCTGATTCTTTTTCTGGGGTCTTTTCCGGTGTTTCTTCAACTTCTGCTTTCGTGGAATCACCACTGATAGTTTCCAGCACGATGATTTCATGCCCCTGATTAACGGTATCCCCAACTTTTACCAGTACCTCTTTGATTACACCGGCTCCAGTCGACGGGATTTCCATTGCTGCCTTGTCTGTTTCCAGAACCAGTATTGAATCATTTTCCTGTATCTCATCACCCGGAGAAACCAGTATTTCGATGACTTCAACATCCTCGGAATCACCCAGATCAGGAATGATTATTTTTTCCAGTGACACAACTTTCTCCTGCTTCTATGCCATAGCCGGATTGATTTTTTCCGGATCCAGTTTAAATTTTTTAATTGCTTTGCCCACGATAGTACTCTCAATTTTACCTTCTTTAGCCAATTCATTCAGTGCAGCAATAACAATGAAATTTCTGTCCACTTCGAAGAAATGTCTTAATTTTGCCCGTCCATCACTGCGTCCAAAGCCATCAGTACCAAGCACCTTGAAAGGAGCTGGCACAAACTGTCTGATTTGTTCGCCGTATAGCTTCATGTAATCAGTGGATACAATTACCGGCCCGTCCTGCTTTGATAAACATTCTTCAACATAAGAAACTTTGGGTTTGGCTGTTGGATGGAGCATGTTCCAACGCTCAACTGACTGACCATCTCTTGCTAATTCATTGAAACTTGGCGTACTCCAGACATCAACGCAGACTTTAAAGTCTTTACGTAAAATCTCCGCAGCAGCCCGTACTTCAAGTAGTATTGTGCCGCTACCAAGAAGACGCACTCTCAACTTTTCCTTGGCGGTGACTTTATAAGCTTTACTGTCTCCATCCTCAAGCAGGTACATGCCTTTTCTGATCCCTTCTTCACAACCCTTGGGCATATCTGGTTGAACATAGTTTTCATTCATGGTGGTGATGTAATAAAAAACATTCTCATCATCCTGATACATTCGACGCATGCCATCCTGAATAATCACAGCCAGTTCATAGGCATAGGTAGGGTCATAGCTCACACAATTGGGTATGGTTGTTGCCATGATATGACTGTGTCCATCCTGGTGCTGCAGCCCTTCTCCATTAAGCGTAGTACGGCCTGCCGTACCTCCGATTAGAAAACCTCTTGCCTGAAGGTCTCCGGCTGCCCAGCATAAATCCCCAACCCGTTGAAAACCAAACATGGAGTAGTAGATATAAAAAGGAATCAGGGGGTGGTCATGCACACTGTATGAGGTTGCCGCAGCCAGCCAGGAACACATGGCACCAGCTTCATTAATCCCCTCTTCCAGAATCTGCCCTTTGACATCTTCACGGTAAAACATAACCTGCCCGGAATCAGCAGGATCATAAAGCTGGCCCAGTGCTGAATATATGCCAACCTGCCTGAACATGCCTTCCATACCAAAAGTCCGGGCTTCATCCGGCACAATCGGCACTATACTTTCACCAATATTCTTATCCTTGACCAGACCACTTATCAGCCTCACAAAGGCCATGGTTGTCGAAATTTCACGATCACCGGTTCCAGTGGTAATAGCTTTAAATGATTCAAGATCCGGTGTTTCCAGTTTACTGCTCTTGGTACGGCGTTGTGGCACCGTCCCCCCAAGTGCTTCCCGACGCTTGCGCATATACTGCATTTCCGGACTGTTTTCGTCCGGGCGGTAATAAGGCACTTCTTCTAGCTTGTCATCCGGAATTGGAATACCAAAACGGTCTCGAAAATCCTTCAGACTATCCATGCTCAGCTTTTTGGCATTATGTGCAGGGTTTTGAGCCTCAACAGCAGAGAAAGCATAGCCTTTTACTGTTTTTGCCAGGATAACAGTTGGCCGGTCAGTAGTATCGACAGCCTGTTTATAAGCGGCATATATTTTAGATGGATCATGGCCTCCCCGATTAAGCTTCATGATATCGTCATCTGAAAGGTGCTCGACCATTTTCAGTAATTCGGGGCTCTTACCAAAAAAGTGCTCACGAGTATAAGCACCGCCCCTGCCTTTATAGTTTTGATACTCGCCATCAACCGCTTCATTCATCCTGGCCTGCAAGAGGCCATCGGTATCTTTTGCCAGCAAGGGATCCCAATGCCGACCCCAGATAACCTTGATGACATTCCAGCCAGCACCGCGGAATATGCCTTCCAGTTCCTGGATAATTTTGCCATTCCCCCTAACCGGGCCATCAAGACGCTGTAAATTACAGTTAATAACGAAGTTCAGATTACCCAGCTTTTCTCGCCCTGCTACAC